>CAYMEO010000004.1:41116-58183 GCA_964389705.1 uncultured Spirochaetia bacterium | reverse complement strand
AGTACAATCAATTGACAAATATGAGAGGAATTTGATATGATTCATTGCAATCGCTTTATAGGATCACCAAAGGTAAGGTGATGAGAAATGAATGGTAATACCCCCAAAATAGCAGTTCTCATAGATGGAGAAAACGCACAACCCAACCTACTGGGGCACATTCTCAGCGAGGTTGCCAAGCAGGGGGTTGTTACTATAAGGAGAATCTATGGAGATTGGACAAGCCCCCATATGAACGGATGGAAAAAGGAACTTCACATACATGCCGTTCAGCCCATACAACAGTTCAAATACACTACGGGCAAAAATTCTACCGATAGCGCCCTGATCATTGACGCTATGGATATTCTACACGGAAGGGTGGTAAATGGCTTTTGCATTGTCTCAAGTGATGGTGACTATACAAGACTGGCAACAAGGCTAAGGGAGTCAGGCGTCTTCGTAATGGGAATCGGTCAGAAGAAGACCCCTCAACCCTTTGTCAAAGCCTGTGAACTGTTTGTATACACAGAAAATTTAATTGACAGAGCCGAACCCTCACCCGATGAATCGAAGAAAAATCTAAACAGAACCGAGGCGGCAAGAACTGAATTGATTGATTTACTTAAAGAGGCATTCAATATGGTCGTCCAAGAGGATGAACTGGCATATCTAGGCAAGATAGGCGAGGCGCTAAGAAAATTAGACCCCAGCTTTGATACAAGAACATACGGATTTAAAACCATGACTCCCCTATTTAGATCTCTATCCGATCACTTTGAAATCGTCACAAAGGATTCGGGCCAATCGGTTTATATAAAGCTAAAGGGTTAGAGTGATTTCAAATTATCTTTGGAGCAACTCGCCGTTAAGGTTTATGGTGCCATTTACATTGATTGGCCTTTGTAGTGTGTATCCAGTAAAGGACAATAGGTATTTACTATATCTACTAACTCCTTTACCCAACTTTAGTCGGCAGGACTATTTATATTCGCAATGGCACTGTAGCCAACTCCATTTCTCAAAAACTAAGGATTGATAATATAATAAACACCGGCAACAACAATAAAGATGATACCGATAACAATTAAGAACCCTAGAATATTAATCATCAATCCTGAAAAACCTGTTCCTTTTTCATCCTTATCTGACATCTATTTAGTTCCTTTTCTAACTGTCACCCATTAAATTAATCTCTGGATGCCAGAGTTTGAAGTGGTTTTTATGAATCTCAGTGTATGCCCCCTCTGTGTAGTGCTTATCGTAGAATTCCAGATCAAGGTGATGAGCCTGAAAAACGAGCCTTACAAACATCGGATCAAGAAATGCGGGAAACCTCCCGTAGTTCTCATAAACGTAGTTACAGAAATCCTTTACAATCTGTATTCTCTCTTCAGAAGGGTGATACTCATCCTGAAGCACTCCATGCGGATTTTGATATGGATATGGATTTCCCTCTTTCCAGAATTCCCCTCTCATATTTAGAAATTTATCTACCGCTTCGCCCATATCCCTGACATAAGGCGGACATAATGCCTCAAAAATGCCATCGCGCCCTACAGGAACTGGATTGAGTATAGTTCTTAAACTCTTCTCAGGCATTATGAACCTGAATCCCAACCCCTTATAAGATGGGTTCACACCAAGGGCATAATGTGGGAGAAGCCCTGTAAAAGCCCATCCGCCGAGACCCAGTGCCTGAAGCGCGAGGTTCATATTCTGGCAGATAAACGCCTGCTCAACGTTTAGTGTTGTCAGAACCCGAATCTCAAGGTCAAAAAGGGACATCCTAACATCGTTTTTTATGTAGCCCTTCTTAATCCACTTATCAAGACCACACGATCTTCCGCCGTTTAGCTCATCAATAATATTGAATCCGTACTTTGAACCGAAGTATATAAAAAGGAGAATCATGTACTCAACGGTTGTGTTTGTGACGGGAACGAAGAACGTTGTCCCCGGCATATTCGTATTCCAGGCATTGAAATCAAAAAGCCCCGGCTCGCCCTTAGGCAGACTCGCCCTTCCGTCTTGAAGTTTTATTAGGCTCTTTCTAAAAAGCTGAAGTACCTTCTCCAGCTTTTCTTCTTCTGATTTGCCGGGAAAAATCGCAGTCCGCTCAGGCATAAGGTTAAATAGCCTTACCATATACACGCCCCTGTCGTTTGTATAGAAGAGCTCAGTTGAGTGCGAGTTGCACGAGCACGGCCAAGAGCGTCCAGTCCATTGAAAAAGCCAAGAGATTCCGGTCCTTGGAAGGTCGCCAAGAGAAAGCCCCGTGACTCCGGTTCCAGCCCATATCAGAAACGCCTCTTCCAACTCCGTAAGCGGTATCGGCTCGAACCTGGATTTGTATTTCAGTGTGCCCTCTTTTATCTCCATACCTAAACCGAATCTTCTCGAGCGTCTTGTGAATATGGAATCGAGGAGACCAAAGTTTAAGGCAACATCTAGCCCTTCTGGAATATTCATGACCCTCTCCTCCTAAATTTCCTTTTATTAAGGCGACTCGGCGGGTTGCCTCTATATATTCTATACACAACGGAATCTTTTGTTAAATCGAATAATTTGTTAGAATGGTGTTATAGGCTTGATCACTCCTCTTTTAATCCGACAATAATGGGGTCTTTACCATGAAGGTGCTAACGAATTTAGGATTTATTCTTCTTATATAAAAACATTTGCACAAACGCCTATGGATGCCAAAGAAAGAGAGATTGAAAAACTAAAATCCGAAATCCGTGAGATTAAGGAAGAATACGAAAAGAAGATCGAGGAATTAAATAAACGCATCGAGGAACTTGAGTCAAAAAAACAGAAAGAATATGTAGAGCCGAGTAAAACGCTAGAGGTAAAAGAGACCCCGGCAAAGACATATGTCATCGAGTGGTGGAAGAACATTGAAGCCGGATACAGTGGTGGATTCTTCCTTCGAACTAGAGACGATCTATTTTCGCTTAAAATCAACCTGCGCTCTCAATTTCAATTCTCCGTGCAAGACCAAGGAGACAAGATCGATACTAGTTTTGACATAAAGAGATTATGGATAGTCTTTAGAGGCAACGCATTCTATCCTTGGCTGAAGTACCTAATTATACTCGATGCGAGTCGCAGTGTAGAGCTTCTCGACTACATTATTGACGCAAATAGGATAGATCAGGCGGTTCCAAGAGTGGGGCAGTACAGGGTTCCATTTAATAGGGAAGAGATAACCGATCCTTTTAATCTCCAACTCGTGGATACGTCGATCCTAAATCGGGAATTTAGTTTCGGTCGCGATATTGGCGCCTCTGTAGGTGGGATTGTAAGTAGATTCATCACATACAGCGTCGGCGTGTTTAACGGAAATGGGAGAAACTCCGTGAATGTAGATTCAAATCTACTCTATGTCGGAAGGGTCATGTTCACTCCAACTGGAGAGCTGAGATATTCCTCCATTCAACCCTTTCCAGTTTTTGGAGATTACACGTATTCCCAAGGAACATTCGGAAATCCAAAGACACCGCTTATAGCCATAAGCGCGGCTCTTTTATATCTCCCTAATTTTAGGCCGGCAAACAAGGGTCCTGATAACTCTGTTATTAATGATAGGGTAACTGCATTAGGCTCAAATGAAGCCAATATCTTCCAACTCTCTGCCGACATTGCAATTAAATACCTGATCTTTTCCCTTGAGGCAGAATATGATCTCAGAAATATAAACCCCCATGAGACAAATATAGAGAGCGTTCTTTCTCAGGGATTCAGGATTCAATCCGGCATATTTCTACTTCCACAATTAGTTGAGGTTGCGGGAAGATTCGTTTTTATAGACCTCAACAACCACTCAGACAATGATAAGATTTGGGAGATTACGCCGGGGCTAAATTTCTATTTCACAAAGAACCATAACCTGAAGCTCCAGTTCGATTATTCCTTTATCAGAAATGAGTTCCCCGGTAAGGATACAAACAGATTTAGAGCCCAGTTTACTGTGAGTTTTTAGAGTGTAGAATGTTTCATATATATAGGGCTGTGTATATGAAAACTCGGATCAGTATTTTAATATGTCTAGCCTTTATTCTCGGCTCTTCCTTAAAGGCGCATTCGCGTGATGAAAGCCCCAGTAAGAATTACGGTAGAGTAAGCGGAACCGTAACGGTTCTCGAAAAGAGGTTCATGGGAGGTTTTAAAGAGAAAAGCGATATGAGCGGCGCCATAGTGTACATTATAGGGTTTAAAAATGAGTCTCCGAAATGGGTTCCAACCCTAGTCCAGGAAAACAAGAGCTTTCATCCAATGGTACTCCCCATAGTCGCCGGACAAACCGTGAGCTTTCCAAATCATGACAACATATACCATAATGTCTTTTCCGTATCGCCTATTAAATCCTTTGACCTAGGCCAGTATAAATCGAGCGATCCACCAAAAAACATCACATTTGATAGGCCCGGCCTTGTACCCGTTTTCTGCAATATCCATCCACAGATGATCTCTTTCGTGGTTGTTCTTGAAAACAGTGCATTTGCGGAGACAGACAAAGATGGGAAATTCACTATATCTAACGTCCCATCTGGAAAATACACGATAAATGCATGGAAGCCTAAAGCCCAGAGGGTAAGCACAGAGATCGAGGTTCTCCCAGGGCAAGAGACAAAGGCAAATCTCGAACTAAAAGAAACAGAGAAGATACCACCTCATAAGCGAAAAGACGGCTCTGACTATCCTCGGAACGAGGACGACTGGGGGGCTTAAATATAGGGGTTAGGGATTATTGAGGATTATGAAGAATAATAATATGGATAGAGAGAAATTTGAGTTGGGGCTCAGAGCCCTAGAAGAAGCCGAGTTTAATGAAGCGATAGAGATCTTCAGCGAATTAGCAGTCAACAACCCAGACATATATGAGGTCTGGATAAATCTCGGCATCTGTTACCTTGAGACTGCGAGACCGGATCTAGCCGTTGAGGCCTTCGAGAGGGCAATAAAATCTGATTCCAATCAAGCCGAGGGTTTCTATCTCCTAGGCACTGCTATGGGGGCATCTGGCAATATAGACAAAGCAGCCGAGTACTATAGGCGGGCACTAGAAATTGAGCCGCATCATCAAAAGGCGGGGGAGTTTCTCTCAAGAACGAACGCGCTTATTGAAAGTAGAGAACACTATAGAAGAGCACTGAGTCTAATGAGCCGCGAGAATAAACCGAGCAATTGGATTAACCTTGCAATTGCCGATCTACTTCAGTCAGTAGCGATTTTTCACAACTCCCCGGCACGTCACCATCTAGGGCAGATTGTAGACGAGATAACAAAGGTGAAGAAAGAGACCACCCTCCAGATTGATACAATCCCCGAGAAGGATAAACTATGGGCTAAGAATTGCGAGATGGGATTTAAATACCTAAAAATGGGACTTTGGGAGAGTGCAATTAGCTATTACAACCAGGCCTTGGGCTTTCGCAATTACGATTCCTTTGTCCACCACTCATTGGGAATTGCCTTTTTCAAAGTCGGTGCCATAGAGGATGCAGTTAAGGCATGGCTTAAGGTACTCGAACTAGACCCGGATTACGATTTTACAACCCTTATAAATCTACCGAAATTTGATCGAAACAGGTAGCATAATATAGCACTATCTCATTCTGTAGTGTTGCCATCCGTCGCAACCTTTATTATTTCGCATTCGGATAAAACGAAGTTGACTATACCCACTTGAGTACCAAGGGTTGAATATTGAGGAACCTGGGATTTACCCCTGAGTGTTCCTTTTACAGTCAGAGGTCTGCCGCTATTTAGGCTAAGTAAAATCCTTTGATTCTCCCGGAGCTTCGGGCTGGTTATCTCATTACATTCAAGTTCTCCGTCTGCATTATTTTGACATTGCTCACCGGGCACACTGAGGAGACAGGTAACAGTACAACCCGTTTGTACAATCCCTTCCCCAAATCGGCCTTTTTTCGTTCCGGGAGAGATTACCAACTCGGCAATGAAATTTATTTTGTTCCCCAGAAACGCCTTTCTTTTATCACCAATCGCGGATAAATCCCCGGAAATTACTAATTCCCTGCCTCTGAATTGTTTAAAATTATTCTCATTAGAAGAGAATTTAGAGCATAACTGATCTACTGACATCACAGACACCGTTTTCCCCTCATCTGCTCTAGGGACAGTAAAAGTCCCTAAAATTATGGACAGTGCTATAGTCATAATTTTTAACATGTATCTGTCACTCTCAATCAGTCCTCTTCCTTTTTTGCTGTTACCCCGGATTGGGCCTTAGGCCTCAGAGCATCGGCTATCATCTCAGACATCTTCTCTTCATTAATTACCTGCTTTCCCTTGCCGTCATCAATGATAAACTCAGTCGCCGTTTTAATAGCCTCATCAATATCAATATGAAACGGCTCCTTAAATGAGTTTTTTCCGGGGATTTTCGCAATCCCGTGTTTATTGACCACACACAACTCACCCGAGTTTTTATCCCTAAAACCCACGTCCACTCTTTTTTCAATTGCGAATTTCCTTAGGTCTAAAAGTCTGATGGGCATTACCAACCTCCACACTAAAACAAAAATTTAGCAGAATTTAATATTAACAGCAACGGATTAGATAGAAAACCCCGACTATATCATTCTCGCTACGCCTTCCGCCTAACAAAACTTAAATGAGGAAGAGTTGTTCGAATAGATACAAGGGCGTATTTCGATATGTCCCTACTATCCCGAAAACCCCTGGGCGACAAGTGATATTGCCATCCCGCAGAATGGACAGAAGTTGATTCCATAGTAGTCACAGCCTCTATTTTCCATTTCTCTCTTCAAATAATACTCTGACTCAACCATGTTCATAATTCTTCCGTTTTCTATGTAGGACTTATCCATGATAATTACGATTCCCCCTTGCAAACCCCTCTCCATATCATCACAGCACATTTGAATTCTCCTTTAGAATCACTGTAGCTTCTCGTCTACTTTCTTCGGCACAGGCATAGGGGAGGCATGGTGATGAACCATAAGCCAACTGGAACCTTGGCGCTCAAATATGTTTGTCGCCTGAGCCAGATTTATCTGAACCTGGTCTTTAATTACATAACTTATATGCTCAATGCATGTAACCCAAGCCAAATCTCCCGATACCTCTACAGTTACATTTGATATTTGAACCTTTATTGGAACCCCTGATTCAAATATGTTTTTCCAACTCTGCCTGATCGCCTCCCAACCCCAGAGCATAGGCCAGCCCGGATGGACACATTTTGCCCTTGGATCTTTTAACCAAACCTCTTCCATCAAATCTAGTTTGCCGTTCTCAAGCGCCCGGTAAAATTTCTCATTTACTCTGAGCACCTCCTCAGACTGTTCATCAATCATAAGGAACCTCCGATGTTAGACGATGTAGGATATAAAATTTTAAACCTATCTTCCATATCCCGTATTCTATTGATTCTCATTTGTGATTAATCCGCGTCAATTCGTGGTCGAGTGGTTATCTTTTTCACAGAGATTCAAAATAGAAGCAATCTCCTCCCTAACCATAGGGTCGGATTCAATTTCAAGATGATCCAATAGGGTCTTATAAGAACCTTCCCCTTCGAGCCTCCAAAGAGCCCATGCAGCATGGGCTCTGACCATTGGGTCTTTGTCATCCAAGGCCTCTTTAATATGGGGAATAAACTCTTTTGAGCCCGAATTTCCCATTGCAATAATGACATTTCTGAGAAACCCCTTTCTTTTTGCCCTTTTGATCGGACTCCCTTTAAAAACCCTTCTAAAGTCCTCCTCGCTTAATTTCATAAGAGAAGAAAGCTCGGGATTGTATAGACCGTCTCTTGGCTGAAACGATGGTTCATCTGTAATTTTCGCTTTTCTATTCCATGGACAGACATCCTGACATATATCGCAGCCGAAAATACTATTTCCTAATTTATCCCTCAATTCTAATGGAATTTTTCCCTTAAGCTCTATGGTGAGATATGAAATACATAGCCTTGAGTCAAGAACGTATGGTTCAAGAATCGCTCCCGTAGGACAAGCATCAATGCATCGTGTGCATGTGCCACATTTGTCGGGAACAGGGCTATCATACTCAAGCTCAAGATTCGTTATTATCTCCCCGATAAAAATCCAGGAGCCGATTTTCTGGTTTATAATACACGTGTTCTTCCCAAACCATCCTATCCCCCCATACTTTCCATAAACCCTGTCAAGAACCGGCCCAGTATCGACGTATATATGGGCTCTTATTTCCCCCGGACTTATTCGCATAATAAAATCCAGCAGAATTAGAAGCCTATCCTTCATAACGTTGTGATAATCATCACCCCATGCGTATCGTGAAATCCATCCCCTTCGTCTGTCATACTCTTTGATAGAATAGGGGTAATCGGTATTGTAATTCAGTCCGCACGATATAACAGATTTTGCCTCAGGAAGTATGTTCTTAATATCTGCCCTCTTATCCGGCTCTCTCTCCATGTACTTCATCTCACCTGCAAACCCCTTTGCGAGCCACTCTTTGTAAAACTGGCTCTCGGGAAATGAACCTACGGGAGATATACCCACTGAATCAAACCCAATCTCCAGTGCCTTCTCTTTTATGGATTTGGAAAGATTTATACTAGACATATATATGAGCTATTTTATCACGACGGCTGCTCTATAGCTAATTGTCCTAACTGGAGGGTCGAATCAGAGATATATCAAACTCGGAATTATAAAAGTATGAAATTCAGTGTAAGCCGCCCAGTCTTTGTAGTTCATCTGGTGTCCAGGGAGTCGTGCGATTAGCAGTTTCCTTACGAATTCTATCTACCATATCCGATGTAATCTCCTCTGCAGAATTCCCCCAACTCCTTCGCTCATGCGTAAGAACAGCGGCAATCTCCTCATCTGAAAGCCTCGACCCCCATTCAGGCATAACACCATTGTAAGTCATTCCCTTTACCTCTATAGACCCCTGTAGCCCATGAAGTACAATACGTATGGGCGTCTCAGGGTCTTTTAATAGCCAATCCGAGCCGGCAAGCGGAGGAAATGCCCCCACAATACCCTGACCATTTGGTTGATGACATGAGACACATATTCTTGCATATACCTCTCCACCATCTACACCCCGATTCGTCCCCCCAAGAGGGGGCCGAGCTATTTCCACAGACCCAAGGATCCTTTTCTCCTCTAGAACGTGCGGATAGGGCCCAAAGATCCCTCCGTATCTTCCTAGATAAAAACCTCCCCAGAAGATAAGAATCACAGAAACAGCCCAGAGCCACCATGGAGGAGGCTCAAGCCCCTCCCTTGGCTCAGGCGGCTCGCGAAATGCCTGTCTATGAATCTTATATATGTCGTGTGTCTCTTCTTCAGGGCGGAATCGCCATTGAGACTCTGGTTTTTTGTCGTTCATTACACTCAAACCGCGATTTATTTTCGCAATTTTTGTAGTTCATCTGGTGTCCAGGGAGTCGTGCGATTAGCAGTTTCCTTACGAATTCTATCTACCATATCCGATGTAATCTCCTCTGCAGAATTCCCCCAACTCCTTCGCTCATGCGTAAGAACAGCGGCAATCTCCTCATCTGAAAGCCTCGACCCCCATTCAGGCATAACACCATTGTAAGTCATTCCCTTTACCTCTATAGACCCCTGTAGCCCATGAAGTACAATACGTATGGGCGTCTCAGGGTCTTTTAATAGCCAATCCGAGCCGGCAAGCGGAGGAAATGCCCCCACAATACCCTGACCATTTGGTTGATGACATGAGACACATATTCTTGCATATACCTCTCCACCATCTACACCCCGCTTGACCTCTTTAGGCTCAGAATTTGGAGTCACCCCTGTTGTGCCTATAGTTTTTTCTCCAATTGGATATGTATGGTTAAGGCTTAGAAGATAAGCCACCAAATCAATGGCCTCTTGAGTGGGTATTATGACCTTACCCTCAGGGGCAAATCCCTTTGGTACAGGAACGACCCTCTCTTCTGATGCCGAATTCCGTTTTAATGACCCTGAATCCTCCTCTCTAAAGAGCCAAGGAAATGGGGGCATTACTGAATCGGGAGAAACGGCTCTGGGGTTGTATAGGTGAATCAAGTGCCATTCTTCACTCGGCTGACGTGCCGCAATATTAAAGAGGTCAGGACCTGTTCGACTGGTTCCCAAAAGATGCGGTTTATCATAGACATAATCTCCGGGTACAGAGGCTCGCCCCCAGTTGCGAAGTTGGTCTGCGCCAAACCCTTGAGGACGGGTCTGTTGACTGTGACAGTATATACAACCCTCGCGTATGTAAATTGCCCTTCCACGGAGTTGTTGCTCTGTATAGGGGTGCAACTGCGGAGAAGGCTTTATTTCGCTTATTTGAATCCCCGGAACTAATACCAAACCAGTCCATGCTATAAAAAGGGTGGCCAGCACCCCCAGAAAGAAGGTAGTAAGCCTCATGAACATCATCTGCCGGCCACCTCTAATGCCTCACGCCAAGGCGGGACTTTTCGTTCTGGACCCCTTCTGAGAACCATAAGGGAGAAAAGATATATAAAGACCAGGTGTCCAATAAGTATAATTATGCCCGATACCGAGCGGGCTAAGAGATAAGGTTTAGTTACTTCTACCGAATCAATAAAAGGGCGCGCAGGGTCGTTCATATACAGCCCCTGCAATATCCCGCCAATACTCATAGATACTACATACAACAATATACCCAAAGCAACAAACCAGAAGTGAAACTTTATGAGAATCGGATATGGCCATTCCCATTTAGTCAGTCTAGGCATAATATAGTAGATTGCACCAAAAAGAATCATAGTAACGAAGGCGTACACACCGAGGTGTGCATGACCAATTGTATAGTGAGTAAAGTGGGAGACCTCGTTAAATGAGCGCAATGCCTGTAATGAACCTTGAAGACTCACTGCCGTATAGCACATGGCACCAAATACAACAAAGCGCAGGGTTGGGCTATATCTTAGCTTTCCAAAATGCCCCACCATAGTCAGATGGTGGTTGATTGCTACAGTAAGCACCGGAATCACCATCAGAACACTCGCAACAATAGAGACGGTTATGTGCCATGTAGGAAGCGGACCACCTATTAGGTGGTGCATACCGTTCCAGTTATAGAAAAGGGCAAATGACCAGAAGCCAAGAAGAGACAGATAGTAACTATGTATAGGACGGCCAATCACCTTGGGAATAAAGTAGTAAGCGGCCGCCAAACCTGCAGGTGTAAGCCAAACGGTTAAGAGATTGTGGGCATACCACCAATTGACCGCCGCTTGGGTGACACCCGAATAAAACGGCAGATTAGCAATAATATATAGTAAGGGAAACCAAACGACAGATGCCATTATATACCAAAGGGAAACATATAGATGTTTCACCCGACGTGCATGAAAGGTACGAAGTATGGAAAGGGAAAGACACACAGCGGCAACTGTAATTAGAAATTCTGCAACTCGAGGAAATTCCAGCCATTCCATCCCCCGACTGTGTCCACTCAGGATGGCAATTATCCCGTATAGAACCCCGATATCCCAGATGATAACCGATATATACAGGAGCCTAGGCCAACGGATTTCAGTGCGACATAACCTAGCAGTAAGCCATATATAACATCCTGCCAGTGCAATAGAAGCCCAACCATAGATCACAGTATTTAGGTGAGCGGGGCGCACACGTCCAAAGGTCAAAGCAGGATAAGAGCCTAGCCAATCGGGGAAGTTGAACTTCAATGAGGCAATGAGTCCAAAGACCGTTCCTATAAGCAACCAAACCACAGCAGATATAAAAAAAGCAATTACCGGACCAGAGGTAGAAGCATCACTTAATACGCGAAAGGACAATTCAGGGGATTCATCTGTAGATGCATTACTATGATCTGAAAAATCCATCTCTTCTCTCCTTTTGATCGCTCCCGATTCAGTAGCAATTTATCCATAAACCCACTACCAAGTCTCAGGAAAGTAACCCAGGCATCAGTTGAGTCTGAATGTATGTTAATCCACAATTCATTCTTTTTTCGTTGTCTCTTCTGACTCAGGAAATCCGAAGGTGTTATCTGTCATTTTCCCAACTGGTTCTTCATCATCGAAAATGGCATAAGCACCGGCATTTAGATCGTTGAACTGATCTGTGCGTACAGCCCAAACAAAGGCGCATAGTGCCATAAATCCACCTAGTAGGGCAACTACGATTAGAATAAGAACACCCAGTGGAAAACTCACGGTTTCTTATTATACCTATTAAACGAATCCTTCTTCAATCCTATTGACCTTCCCTCTTTGTTGAAATGCCAAAGGGCATATAGATTGGACACGTACCTACGAAGCTTGTCAAAATAAATGCAATTGCTATAATACCTAAAATAATCGCAGCCGTGCCGCTTATATGGTGGGTGAAATAAAGAATACCTATAATGATAGCTATTGCTATCCTTATAATCCGATCCAATGTTCCCATGTTTCTTCTCATTGATCATCCCCTCCTTTTATCTTAAAAACCCACTAATAAAGCCACCTTATGAGATAGACCAATCCCACTACAACGCCAACGCAGGATAAACAGACAAGGAATAGTTTTATAAATTTTGATTTAGTACTACTCATGTTTCGTTTCCAATACCCAAATCTGTTATAATGAATGCAAAACGATATGGAAAGGTTACAAAGGAGAAAAATAGCGGTAGAGAAGATATCTAAAATCCTCGATGATATTAAGGAGGATAAGCCCAATGCTATAGACCGATTTTTAAAAGAGATTCAGCAATTGGTACTCTCTTTCGGTATGAAGGTCTGTGGAGGACACATAGAAGATGCCCAGGACACAATGCAAGAGGTGCTTATTGAGTTTTTCCGAGGGGCCAGAAGGCTCAAATTTAATAACCCTAAGGCCTTAACGGTTTGGCTATATAAGGTAGCAAAAAACGCCTGCCTTATGAGTAGGCGTAAGGAAAAGTATGAGCCTAAAGATATATTCTCTTTTGACAGCCCCATACCTAAGGACAAAAACGAAGAAGGAAAAAGACAAGAGATTCCTGACTGGTCGAAGATTCCGGATAGAGCGGTCCTTGAAAGGGAGAACCAAAATATTATCCAAAAAGCATTACTTCAAGTTCCGTTTGACTATAGATTGGTTCTAGTGCTGCGCGATATGGAGGGGCTTTCAACAAAAGAAGTCTCAAGGGTTGTTGGAATAAGCGAGGCAAATGTAAAGGTCAGGCTTCACCGTGCGAGATTACTCATGAGGAATGCACTTTCTAAATATCTCGATTCGATCTACAAAAAAGGAGAGGAAGTTGAAAAAGAAGCTCAGTTGTAAGGAGATAATCTCATTTCTTTCGATGTACCTGGATAAAGAGCTCGATGACTCTCTATGTGAGCACATAAACAGGCATATGAAGAATTGCAGACCCTGTAAAGCACTCCTGAACACGTTGCGTAAGACCATAAAGTTGTGTAGAGAATTCAGACCCAAAGAAGCTTACCGAATCCAAAAAGTCAAACTACGTAAGGACCTAGAAAAGGAAATAGAGGATTTTAAAAGGTTTATCCAAACAGGGCAAGATAAAAACACCGGAATGAAGCCATATTAATAATCAGAGGATTGAAGCCCCTATAGTCTTATTCCTTTTTCCCGTAATACCTCGTTAAATAGTCAACTATCTTTGGGATGTCCTCTTTCTTGATAGGGGCACCGTAGACACTGACCATCTTATTTATGGTCTTTTCCCAACCTGCCCTATCAAGAAACGGCGAGTTCATAACCGGATAATCAAGGCTGTGGCAGATTGCACAATTACCCTCTACCAATTCTCTTCCTGGGCCATCCCTTAGCCCTATTGGTTGTTCCTGACCAAAGGCCTGAGCAGAAAATAAACAGAGAAATAAAAAGGCCGAAAATAAAAATCGCTTCATGAGAAGATCTCCTCAAGAGTGCATGTTTAAACTACGCTTACACCAACACCCTGTACCACGTTGTTGTGATACCCGGCGGGATTCCATATAAGCTCAAAGGTCTGAGTCTGACCTATCCGATTTGTCGCCTTTGCCATCACCGTGTATTTGCCTCTCCTAGGAGGCCTAAACACAAAGCTCCACTGCCTCCATGAAAACCTCCCGTAATCCCTACCCAGTTCTGCACTCTGCCATCCCCTACCCCCATCTGTAGAGACCTCTACCGTCTTTATACCGTATCCTCCGTCCCATGCTACACCCCGTATTTCAATTGCATGACCCAACCTGAATATCTGACCATCCTCAATATTGGTTATAAGGGAATTTACAACCATCTCAGTAATCGGTGTATCCACCTCGGTCTCCTGTGATATAAACCGCTCTACTATAGGGAATCTACTGCTTGGAATCCTATAGGCCTTTTTTATCCAATACCCGTCGAATGGCTTTGATATAACATTTATATCAGTAATGTGCTTAACCCAGTACGTAGCAGTCCAGCCAGGGGCGATGACCCTTGCAGGAAACCCGTTCCACTGTGGCAGTGGTTCACCGTTCATCTCATAAGCCACTAATGTGTTTTCATTAATGGCCTTCCATATTGGAATACTCTTTACAAAATCTGGCGTAGCCGGAAGAACAGGGCCATCTGCCCCATTCAATGTCACCTCCAAGGCACCTGCCCTTATTCCAGCCCTGTTGAGTACGTCTCTGAGCCTTACCCCCTTCCACCTGGCATTCCCCATAGCCCCGTAACCCCACTGCACCCCAGGAACGTGTGGAC
Organism: uncultured Spirochaetia bacterium; assembly: GCA_964389705.1. Taxonomy (GTDB): domain Bacteria; phylum Desulfobacterota_D; class UBA1144; order Nemesobacterales; family CSP1-2; genus PSLL01. The sequence goes on along the minus strand of CAYMEO010000004.1, from coordinate 43,493 downwards.
TGAAAAGGCCCCTTCTGTTACCAGAGCATTGATTTAGAGCCGCTATTTCTACAGGCTCAAAACTCCTTTTGAGATCATCCATAGAGAGTTCAAGTGGCTTATCCACCGCATCTCCACCTATCCTCAATCTCCACCGTTTCACATCTACCTGAGGTATATTGGATAGGTGATACCTGACAAAGAAAACATCATTAGGTGTAAAAATATCGTTAAAGTACCTAACAGGAGTTTCATAGTTTGGTGGGCGGTAGCTCCTTTTAATAAGCGGTTTTTTTCCGGGCAACACAGCCATTATGGATTCACGAAGAGTACCCTCGGGAAGACCCTTTGGTCCTATGAAGTCCATACCAAATATATATTTGGGCTCAAAGAATCTGCCCGTAGACATTGCAAAGCTAACCGCCACTCCTTTTAAAAATCCCCTCCTGCTAATCATCACAGTATGTCTCCTCTAAAACTATCTCTTTCCTAACACCAAACTATTCAATCCCACGATATAAAACAGACTCTCTATCTACTTATATGTACGTAAGTTGCGGATTCATTCCAAATAACGCTAAGGGCCTTCGAAATAGATTCTGTACTTGTCGCGTAATTATATATATGCCGCTTTCTCTGTGTCAACGTCAAATACGATTTACGGTAAGAAGAGATAAAACTAAAATCACATATACACCGACCATCCTGTACGAGACTTTTTACGTTGCGCTCGCTAAGGAAGACATAAAAGCCAAGCAATTAATCCCCCTTCATACCCACCTGAGCCGCCACAAGCACAGGATCCCAAACAGGGGCAACCGGAGGCACATAAGTCAGGTCAAGCCATGCTATTTCATCTAGTTTCATACCAGCCCAGATTGCTGTGGCCAAGATATCTATCCTCTTTGCAACTCCTTCCCCTCCCATTGCCTGTGACCCAATCAGCCTTTTGGTCTTCTTTTCCGATATGAGCTTTATCATTATGGGCTTACGATTAGGGTAGTAGTGTGCACGTGTAAAAGATTCAATCAAAGTCGTGGTTACATCAAATCCCTCACTTTTTGCCTCCTCTTCTCCCAGCCCCGTTCTGGCGAGCTCAAGCTCAAACACCTTTGTGGCTGCACTACCTATTATCCCTGGGAAAGAAACTCCTTCTCCAACTATATTTGCACCGGTAATTCTTCCCTGTTTGTTAGCTGTATCTCCTAATGGGATCCAGACATTTCTCTTTAAAATCCTGTGGTGTACCTCTGCACAATCCCCACATGCGTAAACCCTATGTATATTTGTTTCTGTTCTATCATTGATTTTTATAGCCCCTGTTTCCCCAATTTCTATCCCGGATTTCTTTGCAAGGGTTATTTGTGGTTTTATTCCCACCCCCAGAAGAACCAAATCGGTTTCAACTGTCCCGGTCTCGGTTATAATTCCCCTTACGATTCTATCTCCCTTTATAGATTTAACTCCACTGCCAAGAATAAGTTTTACACCTTTTTCCCTGAGTTTCTCCCCAACCCGTTCTGAAAACTCCGCATCAAAGTTTGATAAAACCCTTGGTAACTTTTCAACTACTGTAACCTCAAAACCTCGGATCGAAAAAGCCTCGGCCACCTCCATTCCTATATAGCCCCCTCCGATAATAGTGACCCTTTTAGGAGATTCCACCTTAATGAAATTTTCAATTCTTATTCCGTCTTCGAGGGTTCTAAGAGTAAATACACCGTTAAGTCCAATACCCGGCAAAGGAGGCCTTACCGGAGAGGCATCTGTAGAGATTACAAGCCAGTCATAAGAAAACTCGATCTCTTTTTCACCTTTAATGTCTCTTACTCTAACTCGTCTTTTTTCCGTATCAACATCTGTGACTTCGTGCAGCACCCTTACATCAAGCCCCCTTTTTTCTTTAAGTGCACTAATCGGTACGGCTATGAGTTCCATAGGGTCTTTGACAAGACCCTCTATATAGTATGGAAGCCCGCATGAACCGTAGGAGGTATAAGGTGATTTTTCAAAAACTAGAACCTCTGTCTCAGGCCTTTTCCTTTTTACATAGCTTGCCGCACTTAGCCCTGCTGCATTTCCCCCTATAACCACAAGTCTTTCCCGTTGCCGATTCATATTCGATACCCCCGTGAGCTTATTAATTCTCTTTTCAGATTGACTCATATATCTAAGGAATGAGGAGTACAAAAGTCGGTGCATAACGAATCACAGGCTCGGCGGTTTTCCCGATGAATTTTGATCCGAGAAAACTCTATACCGCATACCAAAGATGATAAGGCCACTTTTCTGCTCAATGGCGTAATTCACTATTTCTTCGGCCACATTCCTTGCCAATATTGCCTCAATAAGGTGGTAAAACAAAGGACTGGGCATGAAGTACAGTAAGCCTTACACC
>CAYMEO010000004.1:27525-41016 GCA_964389705.1 uncultured Spirochaetia bacterium | reverse complement strand
CCTCTCTCTACAGTCGTTTTTATTGTCTCCTTAAACTTCAAATACTTATGAGATAAGCGTTGCTGTTTTGGTATCTCCAGAACCCGCTTCAACCTTTTGCCTCTACACATAACAAGTGTAAAGCCCTATAGAAAGGTTACAAGTAATAGAGATTTTGCTTGAAAGTGATTATTCCCTATGTGACAATTTTTTAAAGAAAGCTTTATACCAAAGATGGTTTGAAGGGTTGGTACATGAGGTTATTATTAGTATCAAACAGACTTCCCATTACCGTAGTAGAAAAAAAGGGGAGATTGAGATTCCGGCAAAGCGTAGGAGGCCTTGTCTCAGGTTTAAGTGCGTATTTAGATTCCTTAAAGAGTTCCTCATTTACCAGTTCAGAATATATATGGATCGGCTGGCCAGGGATTACAGTTAGCAGCAAAACAAAAAAAGAATCGGCAAAAAGGGCGCTTTCGGAACTTCAGGCCTATCCTGTTTTTCTCTCGGAAAAGGTAATGGAGAAGTTCTACCATGGGTTCTGCAATAAAACCATCTGGCCACTTTTTCACTATTTTCCTTCTTATGCCATATACAATGCAGATTATTGGACTCATTACAGAGATGTAAATGAAACATTCTGTAATGCAGTTATGGAAACCATAAAATCGGACGATATAGTATGGATACACGACTACCATCTCATGCTCCTTCCGAGGCTGCTAAGAGAAAAGATGCCCGATGTGTCAATAGGTTTTTTTCTACATATTCCATTTCCATCATATGAAATATTTCGGCTCCTCCCCAAAAAATGGCGTATAGACATACTGAATGGAATTCTAGGAGCCGATCTAATAGGCTTTCACACACATGATTACACCCAATATTTCTTAAGTTGTGTCCTACGTATTTTAGGTTATGAACACGATTTGGGAAAGATAATTGTAGGAGAGCGAATCGTAAAAGTAGATACATTTCCAATGGGTATAGATTTTAAGAGATTTTATAGCGCCGCAAATAGTCCAGAAATACAAAAGGAGAGAGATAAGATTAAAGAGACATTGGCAGATTCCAAGGTTATCCTCTCGATAGACCGACTCGACTATACAAAGGGTATCATCAACCGCTTACAGAGTTTTGAATTATTCCTTGAGAAAAATCCACAGTGGCACACGAAAGTAAACCTAGTTTTAGTAGTTGTTCCCTCTCGTATAGGTGTAGAGCACTATGAACAGATGAAAAACAGAATAGATGAACTCGTAGGAAAAATTAATGGACAATTCAGCACCATTGGTTGGACACCTATATGGTACAAATACAGATTTCTGCCTTTCCAACCATTGGTTGCCCTATACACCGCTAGCGATGTCGCCTTGATTACCCCGCTAAGAGACGGGATGAATCTCATAGCAAAGGAATACATTGCAACTAGAACGGATAGAACAGGCGTTTTGATTCTTAGTGAAATGGCAGGTGCTTCGAAGGAACTCGGTGAGGCAATTATCATCAATCCCAACAATATAGAAGAAATATCAGAGGCCATAAAGGAAGCACTGGAGATGCCACAAGATGAACAGATAAGACGTAATCAGATCATGCAGAAGCGACTGCAAAACTACGATGTGATTCGCTGGGCCGATGATTTCATTGAGAGACTACTCTCCATAAAGAAAGAACAAGAGAAATTCAATGTGAAGCTATTAAGTGCTCCTATGAGAAAACAGATATTGAGGGATTTTATTAAGTCTAACCGAAGACTCATTTTTTTAGATTACAACGGAACACTCGTTCCACTTACGGAATATCCAGATATATCAAGACCGGATGAGGAGGTTTTAAAACTCCTCAGATGTATTGCGGAAAAGCCCAATAGTAATGTTATCATAATGAGTGAGCAAAACAAAAATACTCTTCAAGACTGGTTCGGCGCACTTAAAATAGGATTGGTAGCAGAGAACGGCGTATGGATAAAAGAAAAGCATGAAAACTGGCATTTAATAAAACCACTAACGCCAGAGTGGATGTTGCAATTACTCCCTATACTTAAAATGTATGTAGACAGACTACCAGGCTCCTTTGTGGAAGAAAGAGAGTTTTCTATTGTATGGCATTACCGCAGCTCAGACCCTGAGCTTGCCTCCGTAAGGGTAAAAGAACTCACAGACGATTTAATCCATTTTACGGCCAATATAGATGTCCAAATATTGCAAGGAAGCAAAGCAGTAGAAATCAGAAATGCGGGCGTAAACAAAGCCGCTGCCGGCATGTATTTCCTTTCAAAGGACAATTTCGATTTTATACTGGCAGCGGGGGATGACTGGACAGACGAAGATTTATTCAGAATCCTTCCCCAAACAGCATACTCGATCAAAATTGGAATAGCTCCATCTTATGCCAAATTCAATCTGCGTAATTATATAGAAGTCCGCAAGCTCATTGAGGAGATTGTAAAATGAGTACCCCTATCCCATCTTCATGAACCACGCATTAGGGATCACCCAATCCCCCTAAAAACCGAGACCTCCAATGTATGGTAATCTTTAGTAATTAGAAACAATCTCATATAAATCACAATATGGACTACGAAATACTCGATCACACAGCGGATATATGCGTAAGGGTTTACGGGAAATCATTCGAGGAACTTTTAAAAAACGCCGCACGGGCTATGATGGATATAATCACAGACAGAGAAAAGGTAAATCCGTCTCAAGAGATTGAATTCAAAGCCCAAGGAGAAACGCAAGAGGAACTCCTTGTTCACTGGCTTGATGAAATTCTATTTATTCACAAGGTAAGGAGAATGATCTTTCGAGATTTTGAAATACAGACTATTAACAAAACCGAAATACATGGAAAAGCCTTTGGTGAGAGCGTTGATATGGAAAGACATGAAATCACAATGGATATTAAAGCCGTAACGCATCACAATTTGAAAATAGAGCACTTAGATGATAAATTAAAAGTAGATATAGTATTTGATATATAGACTGTCTCTTAACGCCTTTACTTTACTAGATACTTCCACAAATAACAGCGGGGTGAGAGGCCATGAATGAGATTAAGTTAATAAAACTACACGATTACCTTTGGGAAATTCCCAAGGCGGGGCATATGCTTGTTCCCGGAAGGGTTTATGCAAGCGAGAGTATGATAAGGGATATTCAGAAAGACAAATCTCTTGAACAGGTAGTAAATGTAGCCCACCTTCCAGGAATTCAAAAATACTCTATTGCAATGCCCGACATTCATTGGGGATACGGATTCCCAATAGGCGGAGTTGCCGCTATGGATGCAGAAGAAGGGGTAATCTCTCCTGGAGGAGTGGGATACGATATTAACTGCGGCGTAAGGCTGATGAAAACAAATCTAAATGAAGAGGATGTAAGGCCGAAACTCAAAGAACTCATCTCTGAACTCTTCCATCGGGTTCCATGTGGATTTGGAATCGGTGGGAAAATCAGGCTCTCAAAAGGAGACTACAAATCACTCATTGAGAAGGGCACAAAATGGGCAATTGAGAAGGGATGGGGAGAGACAGAGGATTTAGAGAGGATTGAGGATTACGGGACGTTTCACGGAGGCGATCCGGATGTCATAAGCGAAAAGGCCTATGAAAGAGGAAAGGACGAACTCGGCACACTCGGCTCAGGAAATCACTTTCTTGAAGTAGATATCGTAGATAGGATTTATAATCCTGCTATTGCTGATGCATTTGGGCTTTTCAAGGATCAAGTATGCGTGCAGATCCACTGCGGCTCACGTGGGTTCGGCCATCAAATATGCACAGATTACATTGACAAGATGATCTCTTACATGAGGCGAGAAGGGATTAACCTCCCCGATAAACAGCTTGCCTGCGCACACATTAGGTCTAAGGAAGGTAGAGACTATCTCTCAGCATTTGCAGCGGCTGTAAACTATGCATGGGTAAACAGGCAGATTATAATGTCTTCGGCAAGAGAGGCCTTCTATAATGTACTTAAAATAGGACCAAGGGAACTAGGAGGGCAACTCCTCTATGATGTAAGTCATAACATCGCGAAGTTCGAAGAGCACAATGTAAATGGAAAAATAAGAAAGCTATGTGTCCACAGAAAAGGGGCGACAAGGGCATTTCCCAAAGGGCATCCACTAGTACCCGAAATCTATAGAGGCGTGGGTCAGCCCGTGCTTATTCCAGGCGATATGGGAAGGGCGTCATTCATCCTTGTAGGAACCGAGGCAGCACTGGAAGAGACGTTTGGAACAAGCTGTCATGGAGCAGGTAGAATGCTCTCTAGAAATGAGGCAGTAAGAAGGGCAAAGGGCAGAGACCTCTTTACTGAGCTCGAAGAGAAGGGGATTGTCATAATGGCAAAAGGAAAAAGAACCGTGATTGAAGAGATGCCAGAGGCATACAAATATGTGGAAGATGTCTGCGATGTCGTGCATAACGCCGGGATTGCCAGAAAGGTAGCGCGACTGAGACCGATTGGGGTTATAAAAGGATAAAATAGTGTCATTAAATTATGAAATCCACAAATTACCATATCTCCTCTAACAGAAATATCCGAACCTTGGAGACCACTTCTAGGTTAGATAGAATATTAATGGTATAAGATTTGAAAAACCTTAATATTAATTTGCTCCTAGAACAGGGTAAGATAAAAAGATGCTCGATCCAAGATTCATAAAAGAGAATCTAGATTACGTGAAGAAAAAGATGGAAGAGCGCGGGGTCAATATAGATTTTGACAGGTTTCTTTCACTCGATGAAGAAAGGAAAAAGACGATAGCCGAGGTTGAGAAGCTCGAATACCTAAGAAACACCAATTCAAAAAGAGTCGGGGAGCTCAAGAGGCAGAAGAAAGATGAAGAGGCAGAAAAACTCCAGACAGAACTCAAAGGAATATCGGAAAAGATTAAAGAACTCGGAGAAAAGAGAAATGAGATCGAGAAGGAATTTAAGGAGTTTCTCCTTAGGATTCCAAATCTGCCCCACGCCTCAGTTCCATTTGGAAGAGACTCCTCTGATAATGTTGAGATAAAACGCTGGGGACAACCCAGGGAATTCGGTTTTGAACCCAAAGACCATGTAGAGATCGGTAAGAGGCTCGACATCCTTGATCTCGATAGAGCCGCAAAAATCACGGGAGGGAGATTCGCGCTCTACAAGGGGTTAGGGGCGAGGCTTGAGAGAGCACTTATAAATTTCATGATTGATCTCCATACAAATGAACACGGCTATACAGAGGTGCTCCCACCGTTTATGGCAAATCGAGACAGCTTTATCGGAACTGGAAATCTCCCCAAGTTTGAAGGCGACCTTTTTCGTATCGAAGGAACAGACTTCTTTCTTGTCCCCACGGCAGAGGTTCCCGTAACGAACATACATAGAGATGAGATTCTAAAAGAGGAAGAGCTTCCCAAAAGATACGCAGCATACACGCCGTGCTTCAGACGTGAGGCAGGCTCTTATGGAAAGGACGTGCGTGGAATCATAAGACAGCACCAGTTTAACAAGGTTGAGCTTGTAAAGTTTTCATCCCCGGAGAATTCTTATGACGAGCTTGAGTCTCTTACAAGAGACGCCGCGCATGTGCTTGAGCTCCTCGAGCTTCCTTATCGAATCGTAATCCTTTGCACAGGGGATATGGGATTTTCATCGGCAAAGACATACGATATAGAGGTCTGGATTCCAAGCGAAAACACTTATAGAGAAATATCCTCATGCAGCAACTTCGAGGACTTTCAGGCAAGAAGGGCAAACATCAGATACCGCCCAAAAGAGGGAGGAAAACCCCGATTTCTTCATACCCTAAATGGCTCTGGGCTTGCCGTAGGAAGAACCGTCGTTGCAATACTTGAAAACTACCAAGAACCAGATGGCTCGGTCATAATTCCGAAGATTCTCGTTCCATATATGGGAAATATAGAGAGGATTTCTTAATTTTGATTTTAGCTATGAATAACACAGATGAAAATAATCAGGATGCAGAGACTTGAGGGCTTTCCCCATATTCTGTCTACTGCATTCTCCTGATTGTATATATTCGTGCCCATTTGCGGTTAAATAAACAGGCTCTGATGTATAACCCTCACACCGACTACGATGTAATTATTGTAGGAGCAGGCCCTGCGGGCGGAATGTGCACCTATGAGTTGTCAAAAAGGGGCTTAAACGTTCTCATAATAGAGAAAGAAAAACTCCCAAGATACAAAGTCTGTGCAGGAGGGCTGACAAAAAAGGCAGTAGATATTCTACCCAAAGACCTACACACCTTAGCTGAAGATTACACATATAACATCCATTTAACCCTCAACCACAGTCGCGGATTCTCTAAGGGGGTCTCCTTTCCCATCATTACAATGGTAATGAGGGACAGATTTGATTACTTCCTCATCCAAAAATCCATAGATAATGGTGCATGTCTTCTTGACCGGACAAAGGTCATCTCAATAGAAGAATCCTCTGATCACGTTCTTATAAAGACCGATAAAGGGGATTTTAGATCAAAAATAGTTGTTGGAGCAGATGGAGTGAGGAGTTTTGTGGCTCGTTCTCTTGGTCTTAGAAAGAAACCAAGGCTCGGGGTTGCTATAGAAGGAGAGGTTTTTCCAAACAGTGGTAGGGATGCCGACTTATCTAAATACCATGGCTCTATACACATTGATTTTAATATTATTCCTAAGGGTTATGGTTGGATATTTCCCAAAAAGGACCACCTCTCGGTTGGGGTATTTACGACATTGCCTAAGATAAAAGAGATTAAGAGATATTTCTCCACATATATGGAGAAAAAGGGGCTATATAGGAACTTTATATGTTGCTCCCTTCTAGGATATCAGATTCCAATAGGGGGAATGAGTGAGCCCTTAAATACAAAAAGAGGGTTAATTATAGGAGATGCTGCCGGCCTTGCCGACCCGATCACAGGAGAGGGCATATATTTTGGGTTGAGAAGTGGACAAATAGCAGCATGGGTAATTGCAGAAAGCCTAAAGTGGAATCATGCTGGGCTGGATAGATACACAAAATTGATCAACAATGAAATTATAAAAGATCTTAAGTATGCGAAATATATATCTATGTTTTTTTATAATTTAACCCCTATAATATATAATCTGGGTATAAAGAAGAACCTGATAAATGAAGACTTAATTAAGGCCTTGGTATCCGGACATCCATATAGAGATATTTTTATGAAAATACCAAAGAAGATAGTTAATTACCTATTTTTCCTAAAGTAGATTATGAAATACTCTAAAGTAGGCTCTAATAAACTGTGGATAAGTTAATAAAACCTGAAACGCAGTCTCAATGTATGTGGACAATCACTCAATTTCATATCTAGAATCCTATTTAGCTAATCTCTTTAACTATAGGTAATTCAATAACAAATGTTGCTCCCCTACCTTCTTCACTCAGGGCATAGATCTCTCCTCCGTGCTCCTTTATAATTCCATAAGAAACGGAAAGCCCAAGCCCTGTACCCTTGCCAACCGGTTTGGTTGTAAAGAATGGATCGAATATCTTTTTTAGATTCTTACTTGAAATCCCTGGGCCATTGTCCCTAAATAAAATCTCTACTACCTCGCCTTCAGGATTAACCCTATTTTCTCCATTCTTAACCCTGCTCTCTATAACAAGCTGTCTCTTGCCGTCGTTTTCAGCCATAGCCTGCTCCGCATTATTAATGAGGTTGAGAAAAACCTGTTGGATTTGATTTGGATCCACCATTAGCGCTGGCAGGCTTGTTTCAAGATTCTTTATAACCTCTATTTTATTCTTTCTCAAGTCATATTCCTTAAGGCTCAGAGTCCTTTCCAAGACCTCGTTTATATAGGCGTATTCTCTTTCAGGACTGTGCTTACGAGCAAATGAGAGCAGATTCTGAACTACCTTCTTACACCTATTTGATTCGTCATAGATTGCCTGAAGTGCTTTTCTTGCCCCTTTATCTAAGTTTGGCTCTGAAAGTAGCACCTCGGCGTATCCCATAACAACAGTAAGCGGATTATTAATTTCGTGTGTAACTCCGGAAATAAGTTGTCCTACCGCTGCCATTTTTTCAGACTGAATGAGTTGCTCCTGAAGGTTCTTTCTTTCCGTAATGTCAAATATGATGGCTGTAAAAACAGTATTCCCACTGATCTTGCAGGCAGAAATCGAAACTTGGATTGGGAATTCCTCTCCACCTTTTTTGAGTCCTAAGAACTCGACGGTCCTTCCCAATATGTCAGAGAAGCCTGTTTCAATGTAACCCTTAAACCCCACCCTATAGAGGTCTCTATACCTTTCGGGTATAAGGATAGTTAACTCTTTTCCCTTTACTTCATCTATCGAATACCCAAAGAGCTCCTCTGCCGCAGGATTAAAAAGTATAATCCTGCCCTCTTTATCAACAGATATAATCGCGCTCTTTGCAGTCTCAACAAGCGTCCTGTACCTCTCCTCCGATTCCCTTAGGGCCTGTTCAAGTCTCTTTCTCAGCGAAATGTCCTCTACTACAGAAACAATTGCTATCTGTCGTCCATCTTTATCCTTCACAACGGATGTCTTTTCATAAACCGGAAACACCTCCCCGTTTTTTCTCATCCCAAGCCTTTCACCCTCCCATCCTACCATCAAAACCGCCTCATAAATCTTATTACTAATCCCAGACGGATCATCAAACGGATAGAGGATGCTGTTTTGTTTTCCCACAAGCTCCCCAAGATCATACCCAAACACCTTTTTGTGGGCAGGATTAATGTATATAATATTTCTATTCATATCTGTGATTGTTACAGCAGAATTTAAGCTCTTTACCGCTGCTCCGAGTCTGAGCATCTCCTCGTCGGCCTTTTTCCTTCCAGTCACATCCCTTCCAATGAGTTGAACAGCTGACATCCCACCATACTCAGTAAGGAGGCTAGTTACATCTAAGACTACAGCATCGCCGTTTTTATTGATTAACATAAGCTCGTAGCTTGGAACTTCTTCCCCCCTTAATTGCATTTTAATATTACGCATGAAGATGTCTCTATAAGGCGGATATATAAGATCAGAAACATTAAAACTGTAGAGTTCCTCAGGGGAATAAAGCATAATTTCAGAAGCCTTGGTATTTACAAACCTAAATTTATTATTTTGGACAACAAAAATCAGATCAGTAAAATCCTGAGCTAAGGCCCTGTACTTTTGTTCCAATTCCTCAATCTTGATGGATTTTACCTTTAAGCTTTCGTTAAGCCTGAGATTTTCAATGGCTATAGCCACAGTTCGGGCAAGGCCTTCGAGGAGTTGGGTATCGTCGCCATGGCTAGAATCCTCGCTTCTTTTATTGCACACCTCGATGATGCCCAAAAATCCCCCCTTTCTATCCACTATGGGAACAGAAACGTAAGACCTTAGGCATGGAAGTGGTGTAAAGAAAGTGCCTATCTTCTTCTCTATAGCTGATCCGACTAGAGTCTCGACTTGAGTGCTCTCAGAGCGATGTAAATCCTGCCACTTCTGTCCGTCCCAAAACTCCCGCATCACGACCTTATCCCCTTGGAGAAGGGCAATAGAGCCACATTCACTCTCCGTAAGATCTAAGGCCCTTTTGACGAGTTGTCTGAGGAGCTGACTCATATGGAACTCAGAGTTTATGTCTTCTGTCACGCCAAGAAGAGAAGAGATTTGATTAAGCCTCCTCTCACTTTGGAGCCTTAATTGCTGCTTTTCCAGCGCCTTTAAAACGACGGCTACTACGTACTCAAGATCCAGTGGCTTCTCCAAATAAGCAAAAGCACCTTCGGTCAGGGCCTCTACAGCCATGCCAGGAGAACCAGACCCGGCAGTTAGAATCACCTCCGTATCTGAAGAAATAGATTTAATATCACTTAATATTCCTATACCGGAATTGCCAGGCAACGAGACATCAGCAAGAACTACATGAAAGAATCTTTCTCCAAGGTTTTGGATCGCATCGCGCCTTGCATTGACAATACAGAAAGATAATCCCCTACTTTCTAAGATACTAGCTAAATCCTTAGATAACTCATCGTCCCAGGCTATTAAAATAGAAGGCCTTTCGCTCACTTACCCATCCCTCTCCTACAAATTATAAACCAAGAGGGAAAATTTCGCTACCATTCCTATATAAGGCCCTGGTTTTCCTAACTCTTAATCCTCTCTAGCTTATCTGCAATGTAGAGGGATACAGGAACCATTATAACACCGCTCATAAAAATAATTAAAATATAATGAGCTACCCTTCGTTCCGTTTCACCTACCGTAGCAAAACTATAGCGTAGGAGAAAAACGATTAAGGACAGAGCACAGATGGCTGATACAATGGTCGCTATCATAAAGATATATATAAAAATAGATATAAGATAACCTCTCATCGCAGACTATTTTATCCGCTAGTTTTTAAAGAATTTATCAGAGTAAGTACAACCATATCAATTCTGACACCGGTACATACTGATGCCGGATAAGGCAGTACAATTACAATAATTATAAAACCAAAATAAAGTTATTGACTCCTGATTAAATTATATTCAGAAAAGTACTTACCGGGGACACTCTAAAATTCCATTATTTCCTTTTCTTTCTTTTGCAGAGTTTCGTTTATCTTCTTTATAAAATCGTCAGTAATCTCTTGAATCTTATTTAGGTTTTTTTTAACCTCATCTTCTGGTATCCTTTTTTCTTTCTCTGCCTCTTTGACCAGTGTGTTTGTGTCCTTTCTTATCTGCCTTATTGCAACTCTATACTCTTCAGCCACTTTACCTATGTGTCTTACAAGCTCTTTTCTTCTCTCTTCAGTAAGATGGGGAACAGCTATCCTTATCACTTTTCCATCGTTTGTAGGATTCACTCCGAGATCGGATTGCCTAATCGCCCTCTCTATGCTTGCAATAGCGCTTATATCCCAGGGCTGAATTACTATGGTTCTCGGCTCCGGAACCGAAATTGTGGCGAGCTGACCAATAGGAGTCTGGGTTCCGTAATAATCGGCTTTTATGTGCTCAACAAGAGACGTAGATGCCCTTCCCGTTCTTACCTTAGTAAGCTCCGTTTTAAACACATCGAGAGACTTATTCATCTTTTTTTTCATATCCTCAATAATCTCATTTAGACTCTTACCGTTCATTGCCGGACACTCCTTAGAGTCGTTCCTATCTCCTCACCCACAACAATTCTCTTTATGTTGCCGTGATCAAATAGGTTAAAGACTATAATTGGAATGTCTCCTTCCATACATAGTGATATAGCAGTGGCATCCATGATTTTAAGTTCGCGCTTGAGAACCTCCATATAACTCAGTTCCTTAAATTTAGTAGCATTTTCATACCTCATTGGATCTCTATCATATACACCGTCAACCTTAGTAGCCTTAAGAATGACCTCGGCACCAATCTCAAGTGCCCTTAGGGTTGCGGCAGTATCGGTTGTAAAAAAAGGATTTCCCGTCCCTGCAGCAAGTATGACAACCCTGCCTTTCTCAAGGTGTCTGATTGCTCTTCTTCTTATGTATGGTTCTGCAACCTGCTTGATTTCAAGAGCCGTCTGAACCCTTGTCATAATGCCTTTTCTCTCAAGAGAGTCTTGAAGTGCGAGGGCGTTAATTACAGTGGCAAGCATGCCCATGTAATCAGCAGTAGACCTATCCATCCCGGTCGAGGCACCTGCTACTCCTCTGAATATATTCCCCCCACCTATTACAACCGCTGTCTCTACACCAAGGGTATAGACATCCTTTATCTCCTCCGAAACCGTTTCCAATACGCTCGGACTTATTCCGTATGGCTCCTCACCCTGAAGCGCCTCACCACTCAATTTCAGAAGGATTCTCTTATACTTAGGCTTTGGCAGTGCATCTAGAGGGTTCATTACTTATCCTCAAGAGATTCGCCCAGTTGATACCTTATGAATCTCCTTATGACTATATTCTCTCCTAACTGAGCAATTGCTCCACTGAGCAAGTCACGGATCTTAATCTTAGGGTCTCTAATATATGCCTGTTCAAGAAGGCATGCCTCTTCATAGAATTTCTCAAGCTTTCCCTGAACAATCTTATCCGCCACACTCTCAGGCCTTCCGGACTCCATCACTTGAGCCTTCATTATCTCCTTTTCTTTAAGGAGAACAGACTCAGGCACGTCTTCACGACTTATAAACCTCGGATTTGTGGCTGCAATCTGCATAGCTATCTCTTTTGCCAATCTTTGAAATTCCTCATTTCTCCCAACAAAATCCGTTTCGCAGTTTACCTCAACCATAACGCCAATCTTACCGCCTGCATGAATATAAGAGGCTATCACCCCTTCTGGAGTCTCTCTACCCACCTTCTTTGCCGCTTTTGCAAGTCCCTTAATTCTGAGAATCTCAGCGGCCTTTTCAAAATCGCCCTTTACCTCTTCAAGGGCCTTCTTACAATCAAGAAACGGCGCTCCGGTTCTATCTCTCAACTCCTTTACCATATGTGCCTTAATATCAGCCATTATCAGTCTCCTCCTCGATCTCACCCGATTCCTCCTGAAGCGCTGCAGGAATTGGTTTCTCTTCAGTCTCAATCTCTTCCCCGTATTCCTTAAATACAAATACCTTTCTTTCCACTACGACTGGCATCTCTTCCTCCTCCCTCTGCGCGACCTCGCCTGAGAGCACCCTTTGATCATATATGTGTCTTCCCTCAATACATGCGTCCGCTATCTTTGATGCAAATAGCTTTATCGCCCTTATAGCGTCGTCGTTGCCAGGTATAGGGAAATCAGCGTTTGATGGATCGCAGTTCGTATCTATTACTGCTATAACAGGAATGCCGAGTTTTTTCGCCTCGCGAACCGCCGTGTATTCCTTTTTTGTATCAATAACAAAAATAGCCTCAGGAAGTCTCTTCATATTGATTATTCCACTCAGTAGATACTCAAGTTTCTGAATCTCCCTTTTGAGCCCTTTTACCTCCTTTTTAGGAAGGAGCTCTAGTTGCCCCTCTTCAGCCATTTTTTTAAGCTCAAGTAGATAATCAACCCTTGAGCGGATAGTGCTAAAATTCGTAAGGGTACCACCAAGCCATCGGGTATTTACGAAAGGCATTCCGCATCTTATCGCTTCTTCCGATATGATTCCCTGAGCCTGCTTTTTTGTTCCCACAAATAGGATCTTTCCTCCATCGGCAACAATGTTTCTTACAAAGCTATAGACCGTTTTGAAAAGACTCGCTGTCTGCTGAAGGTCAATAATGTGAATCCCATTTCTACTGCCAAATATGTAGGGCTTCATTCTCGGATTCCAGTGGCTTATCTGATGTCCAAAATGAACCCCAGCCTCGAGGAGTTGTTTCATACTAATTACATCTCCAACCTGTGTATCTTCAACCATAAATTCCTCCCTTTACTAAAAGGCGCTTAAACCATATTTGAATAACATAAAAAAGCCCTCTTTTCAAGTTAAATCAAACAAACTAAAGTGGCATTGAACCTGAGAATCTGCGATTAACGCCCTGCCTCCTACTCAATAAGATTATGAATTGAGTAATATCTACAACTATG
>CAYMEO010000004.1:0-27425 GCA_964389705.1 uncultured Spirochaetia bacterium | reverse complement strand
ATTGAGTAATATCTACAACTATGGTAGTATCCATTTCCGATTTCAAAATTTTCCGAAAGGAGCAAACGGATAATGGGTGTAAAACCCGATCACTGGATAAGACAGATGGCCATTGAGCACAAGATGATTGAGCCGTTTGTCGAAGAGCAGATGACAAGAGGCGTTATATCCTACGGGCTGTCCGCATATGGGTATGACATCAGGGTAAGCGATGAGTTTAAGGTTTTTACAAATGTTTACAATACCGTTGTTGATCCAAAGGGATTTGACGAAAAATCTTTTGTATCAATTAAATCCGACGTCTGTATAATTCCCCCCAACTCATTTGCCCTTGCAAGAACGGTTGAATATTTCAGAATCCCAAGAAGCGTAATCACGCTCTGTGTTGGGAAGTCCACTTATGCACGCTGTGGAATAATTGTAAATGTGACCCCATTTGAGCCCGAATGGGAAGGGTTTGTCACACTTGAGATCTCAAATACAACACCGCTTCCTGCCAAGATCTACGCCAATGAGGGAATAGCCCAAGTTCTTTTCTTTGAAGCCGATGAAGTCTGCCAGGTGTCTTATGCCGATAAAAAGGGGAAATATCAGAAACAGATGGGAATCACGCCGCCAAAGGTTTAGGCAAACAATATACCGTGCCTACAATTTCTGAGTTCATCAACAATGTGCCCTAAAAAACCTACCCCCACCTTAATGGGATAGTTCATTAAATTGATCAAAGCAGTCCCCCTTGTGCCCCTATAAAACCTTTGATTTTCCTTTACGTTTAGCCTATTTTGTGGTAATATTTATTAGCTTTTTTATTATTAATGGAGGTAGTGTAATTTGCAGATAGAAAAGGGCTCAGAGGAAAGATCCAATAGGGAAGACAATCCGTATACCGCTGAAGCAATCAAAGTCCTTCCCGGGCTAGAGGCCGTGAGAAAACGCCCCGATATGTACATCGGCGACACAAGTACAAGGGGCTTCCATCACCTTGTCTTTGAGGTTCTTGATAACAGTGTAGATGAGTCCTTAGCAGGATTCTGTGATGAGATAAGTGTAACAATCCATGCAGACGGAAGTATAACGGTTGAAGATAATGGACGTGGGATTCCGGTAGATATCCATAAAGAAACGGGAAAGCCCGGAGCCGAGGTGATTATGACTATGCTTCATGCCGGAGGGAAATTCGATGGCAAGGTATATAGAGTCTCAGGCGGTCTACACGGCGTGGGGGTCACGGTCGTAAATGCCCTCTCCGAATACCTCCTACTAGAAATAAGAAGAGACGGAAAGGTATGGTATCAAAAATATGAAAGGGGAGAACCTGTTACAGAGCTGAAAGAAACTGGAAAGACTAAAAGAAGCGGAACTAAAATTAGATTTAAGCCGGATTCTAAGATTTTTGAGGTAAGTGAGTTTAACTACGATACACTTGCCCAGAGAATAAGAGAGCTCGCATTCTTAAACAGCGGCCTTAGAATAAAGCTCACCGATGAGCGCGACTCAAGGGAGCAAGAATTTTACTACAAAGGCGGAATAGTCGCATTTGTCCAAGAGCTAAACAAGAATAAAAATACGCTTCATCCAAAGCCCATATATGTCTCTGGCGAAAAAGACGATATTATCGTAGAAGTTGCCCTTCAATACCATGATGGATATACGGAAACTATATTCTCATACGCAAATAACATAAACAATATTGAAGGCGGCACGCACCTTACCGGATTTAGAGGTGCACTCACAAGAACTATAAATAAATATGCCGAGGATCAGGGGATTCTTAAGAATGCAAAGATCTCCTTAACCGGGGAAGACACAAGAGAGGGCCTTACGGCAGTAATAAGCGTCAAACTCCCGAACCCGAAGTTTGAGGGACAGACAAAGACAAAGCTCGGCAATACCGAGGTCAAAGGGGTAGTAGAAGCCCTTCTCAACGAAAAGCTTGGGACCTTTTTTGAAGAAAACCCTTCTGTTGCGAGAAAAATCGTTGAAAAAGCCGTAGAGGCCGCAAGGGCAAGAGAGGCCGCAAGAAAGGCACGTGAGCTTACGAGAAGAAAAAACGCCTTTGATTCAGGCTCTCTTCCCGGAAAGCTCGCCGACTGCCAAGAGCGTGATCCGCAGTATTGTGAGCTCTTTATAGTCGAGGGAGAGTCTGCCGGTGGTTCAGCAAAGCAGGCAAGGATTAGATATAATCAGGCGGTTCTTCCTCTTCGTGGAAAGATCCTCAACGTTGAGAAGGCACGGTTTGATAAGATGCTTAGCAATGAAGAGATAAGGACTATGATTACTGCGCTTGGCACAGGAATTGGAAGCGACGATTTTGATATATCGAAACTCCGTTATCACAGAATAATACTTATGAGCGACGCCGATGTGGACGGCTCTCATATTAGAACTCTACTTCTTACGTTCTTTTATAGACAGGTTCCGGAAATTATTGAAAAAGGACATCTCTACATAGCTCAACCCCCGCTTTATAGGATCAAGCGCGGAAAGGAGGAGAGATACCTAAAAGACGACCACGAGTTTGAAAACTATCTCCTTCAAATAGGAATTGATGGGGTAAGCCTAAAGGTAAATCGCGAGAGTGAATCTAGAGAGATAAAAGGGGATAGGCTCCTTGAAATTATAAAGAAGTCTATATCCTATGGAAGAATCCTTGAGAGACTCAGCAGATGGGGAAGGGATCCAAGGATAGTTGACGCGTTTGCAAGTCGAGAAGGCTTTAGAAAGAGTTACCTAAAGATTGAAAATGAGTCGGAACTCGATGAACACCTCAAAGGAATCAAGAGATGGATTGAAAAACACTACCCGCAGATCATGGCAATTGATTGGAACCTAGAAGAAGACGAGGAGCATAATTGCTTAAGAATTATTTACCATTTTAAAGAAAATGGAAGAATAAGAAGCACCGTAATTGACTTTGATTTTCTAAACTCCCCTGATTTTATCGAGCTTAGAAAGCTACATGAAACTATAAAGCTCGTGGGCAATCCGCCTTATTTCATACAGGAAGACGGCAATGAAACAAGGCTCGGAAGCCTGAAAGAGGTCACAGAGCACATACTTTCGCTTGGAAAGAAGGGAATGTTTATACAGAGGTACAAGGGGCTTGGTGAAATGAATCCGGAGCAACTCTGGGAGACTACAATGAACCCTGAAACCCGAGTGCTCAAGCAGGTAAAGGTTGAAGACGCCGTGCAAACCGATGAAATATTTACAATACTTATGGGCGATCAGGTCGAACCGAGAAAGGAATTTATTGAGAAAAACGCACTCAATGTAAGGAATCTGGACGTTTAAGGGCCTGTTATCTAAATTCTTCGCTTATATGATAGAGAAAGCATGAATATGCCACGCTGCAATCCACTCGCCTTCACCTCCCAAGTAGACCTACTAGAGGTCTCAAATCCTTAAACTCATAATCAGGTTTAATGTCTCCCCTTGGTTTTTCACTCTTCCTATTAATCCACGCTACAGCAAAACCCAATTCTTTAGCAGGAACGATGTCATGTTCGTAGCTTGCTGCAACGTGGATGACATATTCTTTTGGAACTCTGGAAGACTCCATCATATTCTTCCAATGACCATATGAGGGTTTATATGACTTTACCTTCTCCGCTGTGATAACCCCATCGAAATCCACGCCGATCAGCCTAATCGAATGCTGTATTAAGTCGTCATCTATGTTTGATAGGATGACGAGTTTATGTTTCTCTTTAAGCCTTCTTAAAACTTCGGTCGTTTCTTCAAAAGGAGGCCATCTGATAATCGTATCCACAAATATATTTTCCTCCTGAGAGGTCAGTTTTATACCATTTTCTTCAAACAGTCTCCTCACCCCAATGGCTAAAACATCTCTGTATTTGCGATAGTCCTCCCGCTCAATCTCCATCTCAATCTCGATATATCTCTGAGGCAGGGATTCAATATCAAAAGAAAGTCCTCTATTTTCTATCAAACCCTTAAGAGCACTTTTCATTCCCCGCTCCCAGTCGATCAGAGTTCCATAGCAATCAAGTGTGATGAGGGAAAACTGAGTCATATCTGATTTCATTATACGGCACTGATTCACATTCGACAAACCCGTGATATGTAACTAAAGAGGAATAAAACTATTGAGAGAATAACAGACTGAAATATGGTGAAAAAACAAAACTGTAGTAAAATATAAAGGAAAAGGAGAACAGAGGCAAATTCCTGTTGTGAATAAGACCCCAGGGAAGATGAAAAGACTTTTAACAAATTATAAAGTGGCGCTGCAGCAAGGTATAGAGTTTACCACAGTTGCTCTATGTTTAATTATTATAATAACGAATATCGTATTTGCCGATGAAACGTATCAGTACAAAATGTATTCCGTTCTTAATCCCCCTCCGAAGAATGGCTCATATAAGATATACTATGACAATGGAGTCTTATGGTCAGAGGCCAACTTTAAAAAGAGAAGATTAGAAGGCACGAGAAGGACATATTATCCAAATGGAAATTTGATGGAAGAAGAAAACTACAAAAACGGTCAGTTAGACGGGATAAGAAGGTTTTATGCTATAAGTGGAAGGATATTGTCAGAAGAAAACTATAAAAACGGTAAATTGGAAGGCACGACAAAGAGATATTACAGTAGCGGAAAGTTATGGATAGAGGAAAACTACAAAGACGGCAATCGGGAAGGTAAAAGAGAGGAATACTATGAGAACGGAAAACTAAAAATTAAGGAGGTCTGGAATGAAGGAAAACTAGTAAGCCGGGAAGAATAGAACAAAAACCCAGTCAGCCTGTCAAATACGAATAAAACCCCTTGATTTTTAAAAACCCGAATTATATAATCATACACCACTATGAAGGTACTCCTCATTCAACCCCAGCAAGGTACGAGTTTTGGAATAAGTAAGATCGTTACAACTGAGCCCTTAGGACTTGAATCAATAGCCTCTCCTATGCTTCTTGATGGACATGATGTCCGTATACTAGACCTGAAGGTAGAAAAGCTGTCAAGATTAGACGAAGAGTTAAGGTACTTCTCTCCTGATGCAGTTGGGATTAGCTGCTCGTTCACTACCGATGTCTATCCAACCTTAGAGGTAGCAAACTACGTAAAAAACTCAAAGAGAAATACCTTTGTTTTTATAGGAGGGCATCATGCGTCTCTCCTTCCCTCCGACCTTTTAAAACCATCAGTTGATGCAATGGTAATTGGGGAGGGAGAGATTACAGCCAAAGAGCTTATTAATCAACTCCAAAATGGTGAAGACCCATCCGATGTAAAAGGGGTCATGACACACGCCCATATAGGAGGCGAGGGATTTACTCCAAGGGAGCTTGCAAGAGACATTAACCTATTTCCCGCGCCTGCAAGACATCTGACAAAGAAACTGAGAAAGAAGTATCACATGGCCTTTGATGGCCCCATGGCGGCACTTGAGACAAGCCGTGGATGCCCTTTTGACTGTAACTTCTGCAGTGTTTGGGTTTTCTTCCAGAGAAAGGCTAGGGTAAAATCACCTGAGAAGGCCCTTGCTGAAATAGTAGGGATTGAGGAAAAGGAGATATTTCTTACAGATGATATAGCCTTCGTAAACCGAAATGAGTCTGAAAAACTCGCCCTTCTCCTCAGAGAAAACAAGGTTAAAAAGGAATACACATGTGAGACAAGAACGGATTTAGTTGTAAGAAATAGAGACCTCCTCAAGCTCTGGAGGGAGGTAGGACTTAAAACCGTATTCTTAGGGATAGAGAAGATAGACGATGAGGGCTTAAAATCCGTAAATAAGCGTACGAAAGCAACAACAAATGAAAAGGCATTAGAGATTTTAACATCCCTTGGAATTAAGCCGATTGCTACGTTTATTGTTGATCCTATGTTTTCAGAAGAGGATTTTGACCGACTCAGAGAGTACGCCATCGCAAATAATCTAGTAGCACCGACATACTCAATACTTACTCCCCTTCCCGGAACAGAGGTTTATGATGAAAGAAAGGCAGAGCTTATCTCTAAGAATTATTTGATGTATGATCTCTACCATGCCGTTCTTCCCACAAGGCTTCCGATTGAACGCTTTTACGAGAGGTTTGCCGATCTCTATAACTTTGGGCACTCATCGGCAAGGCTGGGACCCAAGTTTTTTAAGAGGATTCTCAAAAACCTTACGCGTAGAAATGTAGATATAGCAATAAAGGTCTATAAATTAATGCAGATGATGACAAACTCCAGATACTATCTGGAAACCCACAACAAATACCTGAAAAATTACGAAACAGGAGGTGGCAGCCATGAGAGTACTTCTCATACAGCCCCCTCAAGGTACAAATCTGGGGCTTAGTAGGGTCTTAATTACCGAACCTCTGGGGCTTGAAAATATCGCCTCCCCTCTCATTGAAGACCTCCACGATGTAAGGATACTCGATCTCAGAATTGAAAAGCTAAATAAGCTCTCTGAAGAAATCCGGCGATTTTCCCCTCAGGCAGTGGGAATCAGTTGCTCATTTACAACAGACGTATACCCTACCCTAAAGGTTGCTAAGGGCGTAAAAGAACTTAATCCCCACATATTTGTATTTGTAGGAGGACATCATGCATCCCTACTCCCATCTGATCTTCTCGAAGGCCAGGTGGATGCTGTTGTAATCGGAGAGGGGGAGATTACAACCAGAGAGATGATTAATGAACTCGAACGCGGAGGAGACTTTACCAAGGTCAAAGGGGTTATGACCCGCGAAGGGTTTACACCACGAGAGATAATAAAGAACCTCGATGCACTGCCGCTTCCTGCAAGGCACATCACAAAGAAACTGAGAAGGCATTACCATATAGGATTCGACGGACCTATGGCCTCTGTTGAGACAAGCCGAGGATGTCCTTATGAGTGCAATTTCTGCAGCGTCTGGGTATTTTACTCAAGGAAGATAAGGGGAAAATCCCCCGGAAAACTCGCCGATGAAATTGCAAGTATAAAAGAAAAGTACATTTTTCTAACAGACGACATCGCCTTCCTACACAAGGAGCCAGCCATCCAGCTTGCTCTGAAACTCAAGGAAATGGGAGTTAAAAAGAGGTTCACATGCGAGACGAGGGCAGATGTTGTCGTCCGTCACAAGGATGTGATAGAACTATGGAAGGAGGTTGGACTTGAATTCATATTCCTTGGGCTTGAGAAGATAGATGACGAAGGGTTAAAATCAGTAAAGAAACACACAAAGGCAGGTGTGAATGAAAAGGCGCTCGATATTGTAAATTCGCTTGGCATAAGGCCTATGGCTACTTTCATTGTTGACCCCGAATGGGAAGAGGAAGACTTCGAGAGATTAAAGAGATATGTCATCGAACATAAGCTCGTTACTCCCTCATTTACGATTCTTACCCCACTTCCTGGAACAGAGGTTTATGATGAAAGAAAGGATGACCTCCTTACACGGAACTATCAACTCTTTGATCTGCTCCACCTTGTCCTTCCGACAAAGCTTCCTCCTCATGAGTTCTATGCAAGGTTTGCAGACCTATGTCATCAGGGACACAAAAACACAAAACTGGGCTGGGAATTTATCAAGAAGATAACTCTGGGAATGGTACGCGGAAACCCCTGGGCAGCAGTTCGAATCTTTAATGTGGCAAGAAAAATGAGAAACCCCGAAACATATCTCAGTGCACATAAATACCTAGAAGAGGCTCCATCGATTTTGGGCCTTCAATCCTAAAACGTAATGTGTTGTGTGTATTGTTGTAGGGCTAGGCGCAATTCGGTTTGTTGAACGTCGGGATTGAGTTCTCTATACAAGGAATTAGCCCTTAGATGGCTAATTTATACTCATGTGGGATCAAATCCTGTACAAATTTGTTCACCTTGCACAGTAGTTCATAAGATTCCTTCAGTTGACCAAACTAATATCGTTGTAACTTCAACAAATTACATCTCTCTGCTGTATCTATAATACCTGGCATACAAATTGCATTATCATACAATAGAGGTGAGATATGACAGCATCGATATCAAGTGCGAATCCTTTCTTAGAATTCGTATCAAGGGGTAAAAATCCCCTAAAAATTGTGATATCCGATTCTCCTCAACCCTGCAGTGTCTGTGGTCAAAAATCCTATTCCCTCTTCATACTAACCTTCAATATGGTTACATGCCAACCATGCTTTGACTTTTTACTCAGTTGTAATTATTTCACAGAAACAGAACCCATAGAACTCAACTATTACTAATTTAAGAAGGAAGGGTTGAGTAAAGTCCGGTCTGCAGATTGATTATTTTCAAAAGTCTAAATCTGATTACCTTATCTAATTGTAAAGGTTAAACTTCCCAATTTCTACATAATAGTCCAAACATAAATGCAAATAAGCCATACACCTCGGTTACTTACCAGGTATAATTACAAATCATTTAGAATGAACAACCTAGGGATCGCCCTAAACCACGGGCTAAGAGAAGACGAATATAAGAGGATAGTGGAAGAATTAGGCAGGGAGCCAAATACCACTGAAATCGGCATATTTGCCGCCATGTGGTCTGAACATTGTTCATATAAGAGCTCTAAAATCCATCTAAAAAAGCTGCCTACACGCGGAGAAAGGGTAGTTCAAGGTCCGGGAGAAAATGCGGGTATTGTAGACATTGGCAATGACATCTGCATTGCATTTAAGATGGAGAGCCATAACCACCCGTCTTTCATCGAACCCTATCAGGGAGCAGCAACTGGGGTTGGCGGAATACTGAGGGATATCTTTACAATGGGGGCAAGACCAATTGCCCTTCTTGACTCTCTGAGGTTTGGGGATCCAAGGCTACCCAAGACAAGGTATCTGTTAGAGGGTGTGGTCTCAGGAATTGCAGGATATGGAAACTGTATAGGAATTCCAACAGTTGGTGGAGAGGTGTATTTTGATGAGTGCTACAACACAAATCCTCTCGTAAACGTCCTTGCACTTGGGATTACAAAAAGAGGAGAGATATTCAAGGGCCATGCAAAGGGCATTGGAAATCCCATAATATATGTGGGATCAAAAACGGGAAGAGACGGAATCCACGGCGCGGTTATGGCTTCTGAGTCATTCACAAAGGAGGCAGAAGAAAAAAGACCTGCCGTCCAAGTAGGAGACCCATTTACTGAAAAGCTCCTGCTTGAGGCGTGTCTTGAGCTTTTTAAAACCGGAGCCGTCGTCGGGATTCAGGATATGGGGGCAGCTGGACTTACGTCCTCATCGGTTGAGATGGCAAGTCGTGCAGGAACAGGGATTGATTTAAATATAGACAACGTGCCAAGGCGAGAGATTGGAATGACCCCTTATGAGGTAATGCTTTCGGAATCCCAAGAAAGGATGCTTATTGTGGTTCAAAAGGGGAAAGAAGAGATTGCTGAAAGGATATTTAGAAAGTGGGCGCTGGATTTTGCTGTAATTGGGGAGGTTACAGATAGCGGAAGATTAAGGGTAATAGAGAATGGGAAAATAGCCGTTGACCTCCCTATCTTCCCAATTGCAAAGAAGCCACCGGTTTATAGAAGACCCTACAGAAAACCGAATTACATAGGAAACATAAACAAACTAAAATTATCATCTATTGCGGTGCCGGATGACTTGGGCGCGGTTCTTCTGAATCTCCTCTCTTCCCCTAATCTATCGAATAAAAGATGGATTTATGAGCAGTATGATCACATGGTGCGGACAAATACAATTGTCCCTCCCGGGTCTGATGCAGCAGTGATAAGGATCAAGGGAACCGATAAGTCAGTAGCAATTACATCGAATTGCAACTCAAGATATTGCTATCTTGACCCTTATGTCGGTGCTGAGATTGCTGTAGCGGAAAGTGCAAGAAACCTTGCATGCTCAGGCGCCACGCCCATTGCGATTACGGATTGCCTAAACTTTGGCAGTCCCGAAAAACCAGAGATTATGTGGCAGTTTAAAAAATCAGTAGAGGGAATGTCAGAGGCAGCGAGACGATTGGGAACCCCAGTTGTGAGTGGAAACGTGAGCTTCTACAATGAGACTGAGGGCAGAGCCATATATCCAACCCCAACCATTGCAATGATAGGACTCATAAGTGGCGTGAAAAAGCACATTACACAATGGTTTAAGAACGAGGGTGATGTATTGGTTCTCCTTGGAGAAACAAAGGAAGAACTCGGTGGAACTGAATATCTGAACCTTATTCACGGCTTGACATCCGGCTCTCCCCCACAGATAGACCTAGAATCCGAATCAAATTTAATTATGACTCTTATTGAAGCAATTGAGATTGGAATACTCAACTCAGCACATGATCTGTCTGAGGGAGGACTTGCGGTCGCTATTGCCGAATCATGTTTTACACCCAAGGGACCTCTCGGAGTGAAGATAGGCTCATTATGTGGTAAAATTAGAGAAGATGCACTTTTATTTGGTGAATCCCAATCGAGAGCTATAGTATCACTAGATAAGGAAAACGTTCATATATTAGAGAATATATCTCTAAGGCACGGGGTTCCTATGCAAGTAATAGGGGAAATAGGAGGCAATAGGCTATTTATTGATGGATTAATTGATATTCCAATCTCAAGAGCCTACGAGGCATGGGCATTTGGGTTTGAGGGTATATTGAGATAACTAGCCGCAAATGAAGAACATGATGGCTAGGCGTTCTTAAAAATTATGATTAAAATCAAAGAAGAGTGTGGGGTCTTTGGAATCTATGGTCACCTAGAGGCAGCAAATCTCACATACCTGGGGCTTCATGCACTTCAGCACCGAGGACAGGAAAGCGCGGGAATTGTTACATCAGACGGCATACATCTCTACACACACCGTGAGATGGGACTCGTGTCCGACATATTCACCGAAGAGGTACTCTCCAGGCTACCTGGGAAGAATGCAATAGGCCACGTGAGGTATTCAACTACAGGCTCAAGCCACATTAAAAACTCTCAACCAATAGTTGTTACATATTCCCGTGGCGAGATTGCAATTGCCCACAATGGTAATCTCACAAATGCAAGAGCCCTTAGAGAAGAGCTTGAGCATAGCGGGGCAATATTCCAGTCTACAACAGATACAGAGGTAATAGTTCACCTAATTGCAAGGTCACAAGAGGAAAACCTTATAAAGAGAATAATAGAGGCTCTTATAAAATGCAGAGGGGCTTATTCACTTCTCTTCCTCTCCCCAGAATTTATGATGGCAACAAGAGACCCTTATGGATTCAGACCACTCGTGATGGGAAGGCTTGGAGATGCAACGGTAGTTGCATCTGAGACATGTGCATTTGATTTGATTGAAGCCGAGTTTGTAAGAGAGGTGGAGCCAGGCGAGATTTTGGTCATAGGCCCTAAAGGAACCGAATCAATTAAGCCTTTTCCTGAGGTAAGGCATGCACACTGTGTTTTTGAGTTTATCTACTTTGCTAGACCCGACAGCTTTATATTCGGAAGGAACGTCTACCAGGTAAGAAAGGAACTCGGAAAGCAGCTTGCGCGCGAACAACCCGCTGATGCCGACATTGTCGTAGCCGTTCCCGACTCGGGTGTCCCTGCCGCAATAGGGTATTCCGAGGAATCCGGGCTCCCGCTTGAGCTTGGACTCCTGAGAAGCCACTACGTAGGGAGAACATTCATTGAGCCGCAGCAATCAATCAGGAACTTTGGAGTAAAGCTAAAGCTAAACGCAATAAGAGAAGTTCTTTCGGAAAAACGAGTAGTAATCATTGACGATTCAATTGTGAGAGGTACAACGAGCAGGAAGATCGTTAAGATGATTCGTGCTGCAGGAGCAAAGGAGGTACATATGAGGATCAGTTCACCTCCTATGTGCTTTTCATGCCATTATGGTGTAGACACCCCAACTAGAGAAGAACTCATTGCCTCCTCTCTCAATGTAGAAGAGATAAATAAGTATATAACATCAGACACCCTTGGATACCTAAGCCTTGAAGGCGTTATGAAAGCCGTAGAAAGCTATAAGACTTTAGAAGGGAAAGAAAGCTTCTGTGATGCCTGCTTTACAGGAAACTACCCCGTAGAGATAACCGACTCAAAGGTAAGCCTCAAACAGCTCCACCTTTTTGATAGATAGCCTCTGGAAATCCACCCTTAGTTCGGATTGATCTCATACCAAATATTGGATAAAAAGCCGCGCGCATCAGGCTGGGTAAACTCACGTACAATCTCCGGTATACCGCTCTTACATCGCCATTCATAAACCGTTTCATGTCCGGTTACTGACATTGGAATAAAATCCGCATTGGGATTCTGTTGGCAGAAATCCTTCTCGGCTCGGGTTGGTACACGGCTGGTATTCGCTTTCGATTCGCATGGCAGATTCGCACCGACGGTACATGCGTACACCTTACCATTCATACAACGCCAGAATGTGTCTTTCATGAACACGTCGAGTGACGTATCGGGCGTGTTGAACACATTTCGCAATCCCCTCGCAATGGCCTCAGGAACCAGGGAACCAGTATAACGCGCATCGGGGACATCAACTGTGCCCACTGCTGCGCAATAGGCAAACGGATCGGTATATGCCGCAGGGGTCAGGCTGTAACTTGATTCGTATACATTCAAACAGCCAAAGAGACTCAAGATAATGATTAGCATGATAGCACATTGAATTAGATTGGAGAGTCCCATAAAACCATTCTCTGAGTTATGTAATTCTATAGGCAAGACCAGCCATATGCCGAAGTACTAAATCCCACTGAGTCTCTCAAGCACCTCTTCCATCTTCTGCTTTTTTAGTGAAAGCTCTTCGAACTTTTCTTTTTCTCTCTCAATTACATCTTCCGGGGCACGCTCAAGGAAGTCGGGGTTGGAAAGCCTCTTTTGAGAGAGTTCTATATCTTTTGAAATCTTCGAGATTTCACGCTTTATCCTTTGGGTCTCCTTTTCAATATCAATTAACCCCTCTACAGGCAAGAAAATCTCAAGACCACTTATTATCTGAGCGATAGCCTTCTCAGGCCTTTGTCCTTTAGAAAACTCAATTGAGGCTTTCGCTAAGCCGAGAATAGAGTTCTCGTTTCTCTTAATCATTTCCAGAACCGTTTCATTATCAGGGATCAGAATAACACTGACTCGATTTGAAGGATGTATGCCAACCGCAGCCCTTAGGTTCCTTATAGCGACTATAACCTGTTTTATAGACTCAATTTCATTATAGGCCTCTTCATAAATCTCGTCTTCATTAACACTGGGATAAGGGCTAATAGATATACTCTCATGGGCATCAATGCTAAATCTACGAAGTCTCTGATATACCTCCTCGGTTATAAAAGGAGCAATAGGATGAAGGATCTGTAAGGCAGATAGCAGGACCTTTAATAATACGGCCTGTGTTCTCTCTCTCGCTTCTAAATCATTTAGCATAGGTTTTACAAGCTCTATATACCAATCGCAGAAATCGCTCCATATAAACTGATAGATTGTGCGTGCTACTTTATCAAACTCATACTTATTCAGAGCGTCTTCCGCCTCCCTTATGGTTCTGTTAAGATTCGTGAGAATCCATTTGTCGGATGTGGAGAGATTGGAGTGTAGGGACGAGGTATCTTTTGTCATTACATTTCCATCCATATTCATAAACACGAATCTCGAGGCATTCCAAATCTTATTCATAAAATTCCTGTAGCCCTCTATAACAGAAAGAGAAAGCCTTATATCCCTCCCCTGAGCGGCAAGGGCGGTGAGGCTAAACCTTAGGGCATCGGCTCCAAATTCACCCATTATATCAAGTGGATCAATGACGTTCCCTTTAGTTTTGCTCATCTTTTCGCCCCTTTCATCCCTTATAAGGGCGTGAATGTAAACGTCCCTAAATGGCACGTCTCCCATGAATTTAAGCCCCATCATCATCATTCTCGCAACCCAGAAAAAGAGGATGTCGAAGCTCGTAACGAGAACAGATGTTGGATAGAATATTCGAAGCTCTTCTGTCTGTTTGGGCCATCCCAGGGTACTAAATGGCCAAAGGGCGGAGCTAAACCACGTATCAAGAACATCGGTTTCATGCTCTATATTTTTGGAATTGCACTGTTCACATGACTTGGGCTCATCTATTGAAACGGTTATCCCCTCACAATCCTTACAAATCCAGGCCGGGATTCTGTGTCCCCACCAGATTTGCCTTGATATACACCAGTCCCTTATATTCTTCATCCACTCGAAATACGTACTCTTCCATCCCTCCGGGATAATCCTTGTCCTGCCATCCTCTACTGCCCGAATTGCAGGCTCAGCGAGGGACCTCATCCGTACAAACCACTGTAGGGAAAGCAGCGGCTCAACTATGGTGCCGCACCTGTAGCATTTTCCTAATTGGATCGAATAATCCTCCACCTTTTCGAGAACACCCTCTTTCTCGAAATCTTCTACAATCCGTCTTCTACATTCAAATCTATCGAATCCCGCATATCTTCCGGCATTCTCATTCATCACACCCTTAGAATCCATAATCTGAATTCTCTGAAGATTATGTCTGTTCCCAATCTCGAAATCCGCAAAATCGTGAGCCGGAGTGATCTTTAGGGCACCTGTTCCCATATCCATATCTACGCATTCATCCGCAATTATGGGAATTCTCCTACCCACAACGGGGAGTATCACTTCTCTGCCAACAACACCTTTAAACCTCTCATCATTGGGATTAACAGCAACGGCGGTATCACCCATCATCGTCTCAGGTCTCGTTGTTGCAACAACTATATAGCCCTCTCCCGATACAAATGGATACCGGAGATAATAGAGCTTTCCTTTTGTGTCCTCGTGCGTAACCTCTAAATCGGAAAGAGCCGTCCCACAACGAGGACACCAGTTTACGAGATAATACCCTCTATAGATAAGCCCCTCTTTATAGAGCCTAACAAAGACCTCTTTCACAGCAATCGAGAGCCCCTCGTCCATAGTGAATCTTTCCCTCGACCAGTCACAAGAGGCACCGAGCCTCTTTAGCTGCTCTATAATCCTCTTTCCATAAAGCTCCTTCCACCTCCATACCCTTTTTATAAACTCTTCTCTACCCAAATCCTCCCGCTTGATTCCCTCTTTACGAAGTTCCCTTTCAACAACCGTTTGTGTGGCAATTCCGGCGTGATCCGTTCCCGGAACCCAGAGTGCATTAAAACCCTTCATTCTCTTGTAACGGACTAAGATATCTTGAAGTGTGTTATTTAAAGCGTGCCCTACGTGGAGAGAGCCAGTTATATTAGGAGGAGGAATGACAATTGAGAATGGGGGCCTAGAAGATTCGGTAGAGACATGAAAATACCCCCTTTCAATCCAAAATCTATACCACTTCTCTTCTACACCTTTATGGTCATAGGTCTTCTCTAATTCGTTCTTATGAGTCTCTTCCATTTTATTACAGGGCTATTTGTCGTGATCCGTAGGGGGGTTAGGCATGCCTCGCCCCCTACTTTAAATCTATAAATCTATTGTTTCTGTTCAACAGGAGTAGGAACTGGTATTTCTGGCACCTGAACCTCTACATCTATATTTCTATACATGGGAAGCCCTGTGCCAGCGGGGATTAATCTCCCCATAATTACGTTTTCTTTGAGCCCCCTGAGATAATCCACTTTCCCTTCACATGCCGCCTCGGTGAGCACCCTCGTGGTTTCCTGGAATGATGCCGCAGAGAGCCAGCTATCTGTGCTAAGGGATGCCCTGGTAATACCAAGAAGAAGTGGCTCTGCTGTAGCAGGCCTTCCACCCTGAGAAGATACCCTTTCATTCTCTTCAAAGAAGACGAGTCTCTCGACAGGTTCTCCAACGAGGAATGTGGTATCACCTGGATCTTTAATCCTTACACGCTTTAGCATCTGTCTTACTATAGTCTCTATATGCTTGTCATTAATCTTGACACCCTGAAGTCTGTAGACTTGTTGAATCTCATCTACGAGATACCTGGCAAGGGCCTTTTCACCCCGAATCCTCAGTATATCGTGTGGATTTACAGCCCCATCAACAAGCTGATCACCCGCCTTTACACGCTCGCCATCCCTAATGAGAACGTGTTTTCCCCTCGGGACAAGATACTCTTTCGGCTCACCAACATCAGGCGTTACAACAATCCTTCGTTTTCCCTTTAAGTCCTTTCCAAAAGACACAATTCCATCAATTTCGCTTACAATAGCAGGGTCTCTGGGAATTCTTGCCTCAAAGAGTTCTGCAACCCTTGGGAGTCCACCTGTAATGTCCTTGGTCTTAGATGTCTCTCTTGGAATCTTTGCAAAAACATCTCCTGCATGAACCATATCGCCTTCGTTCTTCTCAATAATTGCCCCTACGGGAAGCGAATACTGAGAGGCTACCCCCTGCTTGTCCGTAACCACTATAGCAGGATGAAGGTCCGGATTCTTTGACTCGACGACTACCTTCTTGTATATCCCTGTAACTTCGTCCACCTGCTCCTTCATACTTACTCCCTCTTCAAGGTCTTGGAAGCTTATATACCCATCAACCTCTGAAATAAACGGCGTCGTGTATGGGTCCCACTCGGCAAGAAGGGTCCCAGACTTTACCCGCTCACCCTCTTCAACCCTCAGTTTTGCACCAAGAACAACTGGATATCTATCACGCTCATACCCCATTTCATCTACTATTGCCAGAATCCCGGTACGGTTTATTACAACGAGTCTTCCTTCGCTGTTTCTAACAGACCTTACGCCAATAAGTCTCACAATACCCTCGTGTCGGCTCTCAAGCGTACTCTCTGCAACCCTCTGGCTCGCCGCGCCTCCTATGTGGAATGTTCTCATAGTAAGCTGTGTGCCAGGCTCCCCAATTGACTGGGCCGATATTATTCCTACAGCCTCTCCGATATTTACAAGTGTTCCTCTTGCGAGATCCCTTCCATAGCAGAGCACACATACGCCATGCCGTGCCTCACATGTAAGAACAGACCTGATTTTTACCTCGGTAATACTCGCTGCCTCGTCAATAGCGTTTGCTGCCGCCTCGTCTATCTCCTGGTTTGCCCTTACTATTATCTTCCTCGTAGCAGGGTCTCTTATATCCTCAAGCGCCACGCGTCCAAGTACCCTCTCTCCAATCCTGTCTATAATCTCCCCGCCTTCAATAAGTGCCCCTACAGTGATGCCGTCAATTGTACCGCAGTCATATTCGGTTATGGTAACATCTTGAGCTACATCAATCAGCCTCCTTGTAAGGTAGCCGGCGTTTGCAGTTTTTAATGCTGTATCGGCAAGCCCCTTCCTTGCACCGTGGGTTGATATAAAGTACTGAAGCACTGTAAGCCCCTCACGGAAGTTAGACGTAATAGGCGTCTCAATAATCTCTCCGGAGGGCTTTGCCATAAGTCCCCTCATTCCCGCAAGCTGGCGTACCTGTGTCTGGCTTCCCCTTGCCCCTGAGTCTACCATCATGTATATAGGGTTTGCGCTAGGTATAATAACCTCATTGTTACCATCGCCTTTTAGAACATCAACAGAGAGCTCCTTCATCATCTCCTGAGCGACCTCGTCACTTGTCTTTGCCCATATATCTATTACCTTGTTGTATCTTTCTCCATCTGTGATGAGTCCCTGAGAGTACTGAGCCTGAACCTTCATTACCTCATCATAGGCCTTCTGTATCAACTCCTCTTTTTTCTTTGGAACCCTCATATCATCAATCGAGATTGAAATCCCAGCACGGCTCGAATACTGAAATCCTAGTGTCCTTAACCGATCTGCAAGAATCACAGTACTTTTGCCTCCTGCTATTCTGAAGCAACTATCTATTAACTCCTCAATAGCACGCTTTGTCATAAGTTTATTTACGAGTTCAAAAGGAACCCCTTTACGAACCTCATCGGGCATAATCTCATAAAGCAGGATTCTCCCTACCGTGGTTTCATACATCTTCCCTTCAATCCTTACGCGAACCTTCGCATGAATCCCTATCTCACCCGAATCATAGGCCATCCTCACCTCCTCGATCGAAGAAAATGCCTTGCCCTCACCTTTCTCAAACGGCACCTCCCTTGTCATGTAGTAGACGCCAAGGACGATATCCTGAGTAGGTAGTATTATTGGCTTTCCGTGCGCGGGGGAAAGAATATTATTTGTTGACATAACAAGTGCCCTACACTCAGTCTGGGCCTCGACTGAAAGCGGCACGTGTACGGCCATCTGGTCGCCATCAAAGTCTGCGTTGTACGCCGGACACACAAGCGGATGAATTTGAATTGCCTTATCCTCAATGAGAATTGGCTCAAATGCCTGAATGCTCAGGCGATGAAGTGTGGGAGCACGATTAAGAAGCACAGGATGCTCTTTTACAACCTCATCAAGTGCATCCCAAACAATTGGAGCCTCCTGTTCAACGAGTTTTTTTGCAATCTTTATGGTTTGAGCACTTCCCCATCTCTCCAGCTTCTGATATATAAAGGGCCTAAAAAGCTCAAGAGCCATCTGCTTGGGCAGACCGCATTGATGAAGCCTGAGTTCCGGGCCCACAACAATAACGGAACGCCCGGAGTAATCTACCCTTTTTCCGAGAAGGTTCTGACGGAATCTTCCTTGCTTTCCCTTTATTATATCGCTTAGGCTCTTAAGCGGCCTGTGGTTATGACCGAGAACTGGTCTACCACGCCGTCCGTTTTCAAAAAGGGCATCTACTGCCTCCTGAAGCATCCTTTTCTCATTTCTAATAATGATATCAGGTGCCCCAAGCTCAAGGAGCTTTTTAAGCCTGTTGTTTCTATTTATGACACGCCTGTAGAGGTCGTTTAGATCAGACGTAGCAAATCTTCCGCCATCGAGGGGGACAAGGGGTCTTAGATCTGGAGGAAGTACGGGGATTCTTGTAAGAACCATCCACTCGGGGCGATTTCCCGATTGCCTGAAGGCCTCGACTATCCTCAGCCTTCTTGCAATCCTCGCCCTCTTTACCGGAGATGTAGTTTCCTTCATCTCAACCCTTAGCTGCTGAAAAAGCTCAACCAGATCAATCTTCTTGAGCATCTCTCTGATAGTCTCAGCACCCATTCCTACTTTAAACGACGGACCGTATTCTTCAAGCGCCTTTCTGTATTTGTCTTCGCTTAGAACCTCACCAAATTTAAGCGAAGTTGCCCCGGGATCAAGAACGACGTATGCCTCGTAGTAGAGAACCCTTTCTAGGTCCTTAAGGGTCATGTCAAGGAGCATACCGATTCTGCTGGGAATACTTCTTAAAAACCATATATGTGCGACAGGAGATGAGAGCTCGATATGACCCATTCTCTCTCGCCTCACCTTACTCGATATTACCTCAACGCCGCATTTCTCACATGTGTGACCTCTGTGTTTTAGCCTCTTATATTTCCCGCAGAGGCATTCGTAGTCCTTTACAGGACCAAATATCTTTGCACAGAATAGTCCACCCCTCTCGGGTTTAAACGTCCTATAGTTTATAGTCTCAGGTTTTTTTACCTCACCAGATGACCATTCCTTGATCTTATCTGGAGAGGCAATTGAAATCTTTACTGCTGTGTAATCTGATGGATTCTTTGGTTTCTCAAAAAGGGTATCTATATCCACTTTTACCTCCCTTATTACCAATTTATTAAAAGAGACATCATGGTTTTAATTGCCAAGATGTGTAATCCATACGAGCATATCCAATCTGCCCCTACTTAAGAAGTTAGTCCCTCAATGTCTTTTCTTTTGACTTATGTAACCCCGCTCTCCCCTCAGCACCCGTAGAGGGTCCTTCGCCTTTGCCAAGGACATGCCTCGCCTGAGTAGCTGTGGTAAATTTGTCCAATCCGTCATTCTCAATTAGATCAATATCAAGTGCCAGAGCTTGGAGCTCTTTTACGAGAACCTTGAACGATTCAGGAAGGCCGGGCTCAAAATTCATGTCGCCCTTTACGACAGAATCAAATATCCTGGTTCTTCCAACTACATCATCCGATTTCACAGTGAGAAATTCTTGAAGCGTATAGCCCGCACCATAGGCCTCAAGAGCCCATACTTCCATCTCTCCAAGCCTCTGACCTCCAAAGTGAGCCTTGCCACCTAGGGGCTGCTGAGTTACAAGAGAATAAGGCCCTATTGCCCTTGCGTGAATCTTATCCTCTACAAGGTGGTGGAGTTTGAGCATATACATAACGCCAACCGTGACCTTTTGATCAAACGGTTCCCCGGTGCGCCCGTCAAAAAGGATCGTTTTTCCATCCTCTGGAAGTCCGGCCGATCTGAGCATATCCTTTACTTCCTTCTCAGTAGCGCCGTCAAACACAGGAGATTCAATAGGCACCCCTTCATTTAACCTTTTTGTGAACTCTACTACTTCCTCGTCACTCATTCCATCTATAAACCGTCTAATCTCTTTTGATTCATAAATCTCTTTGAGCTTCCTTCTAAGCGAAGCCGTACTAAATTCACGCTCAATATACTCATTTAGCTGGCGCCCAATCTCCTTTGCAGCCCAGCCAAGATGTGTCTCAAGGATCTGTCCTACGTTCATCCTTGAAGGAACCCCCAGTGGGTTTAGTACCATATCAATTGGGGTTCCATCGGGCAGATAGGGCATATCCTCTTCGGGAAGAATCTTTGATATAACGCCTTTGTTACCGTGTCTTCCTGCCATTTTATCCCCTACCTGAAGCTTTCTCTTTACCGCAACGTGCACCTTCACGATTTTTAAAACCCCTGGAGGAAGCTCATCGGGCCGGGTGAGTTTCTGTATTCTCTGATCATAGACCAACTTCACTAAATCAATCTGCTCAAGTGTTCTTTCAATTGTTCTTTTAACCTCGTGCTCAATTGATTCTCCTTTCTCAATACTTATGTCAGCAAGCTTTTCAAATGGAATATTATTGAGCACCCCCTCAGTTATCTTTTCTCCTTTTTTGATCAACGTCTTTCTATTTATTATGAACCTCTGTGCTGCAACCCTATCGAGAAGAAGCGATTTTATCCTTTCAAAAGCACCTTCTTTGAGAATCTTTATTTCGTCATCTCTATCCTGTCTGAGGCGTGCTATCTCAAAATCCTCTATGCTCTTTGCCCTCTCATCTTTATCTACCATCCTTGAGGTAAGCATCTTCACATCTATTACAGTCCCATAAACCCCTGGGTTAGCTCTAAGGGATGTGTCTTTCACATCGCCCGCTTTATCCCCAAATATGGCTCTTAGAAGCCTCTCCTCGGGGGAGAGCTGAGTCTCTCCTTTTGGAGAGATCTTTCCAACAAGAATATCTCCGGGCTTTACCTCGGCTCCAATCCTTATTATCCCGCTCTCATCTAGATCCTTGAGAGTTTCCTCACCAACATTTGGTATATCTCTTGTTATCTCCTCGCGCCCGAGCTTTGTCTCACGCGCCATACACTCAAATTCTTCAATGTGAATAGAGGTAAATTTATCCTCCTTAACCAGCCTTTCGCTTATAAGAATTGCATCTTCAAAGTTGTATCCGCCCCAGGGCATAAACGCTACAAGCACATTCTGTCCGAGGGAAAGCTCACCGTGATCTGTCGAAGGGCCGTCGGCAATGACATCCCCCTTGGCAACTGCCTGTCCCTTTTTGACAACGGGCCTTTGATTCCAGCATGTGTTCTGATTGGATTTTTGAAACTTAATGAGATTATAAATGTCAACCCCAGCATCATTATTACCATCACCTGAAACCCTTACGACAATCCTTGCAGCATCTACGTACTCGACAAAACCGTCTCTTAATGCAAGCACCGTAACACCCGAATCCTTAGCCACTGTTCTCTCAAGACCTGTCCCAACAAGAGGAGCGCTAGTACGGATGAGGGGAACGGCCTGGCGCTGCATGTTCGATCCCATAAGAGCACGGTTTGCATCATCATGCTCAAGAAACGGAATAAGAGATGCAGAGACAGAGACCAATTGAGCAGGAGAAACATCCATAAGCTCAACCTTGTCGCGCTCAACCATAAGGAACTCACCCTTGTAGCGAGCTGAAACGAGTTCGGATTTAAAACGCCCATCTTCATCTAAAGGGGCATTTGCCTGAGCTATTCTGTACTCCTCTTCTTTAAGAGCATTCAAATAGACGATTTCATTCGTTACCCTTCCATTCTTTACGACTCTATACGGAGTTTGGATGAATCCGTATTCGTTTACCTTTGCATATGTGCTGAGACTAGAGATAAGACCAATATTAGGCCCCTCGGGGGTTTCAATGGGACATATCCTTCCGTAGTGAGAGGCATGGACATCGCGGACCTCAAATCCCGCTCGCTCCCTTGTAAGACCGCCCGGACCAAGGGCGCTCAGCCTTCTCTTGTGTGTAATTTCAGACAACGGATTAGTTTGGTCCATAAACTGAGAAAGCTGCCCCGTAGCGAAGAACTCCTTTACAACGGCTATAACGGTCTTTGGAATAAGAAGCTCGCTTGGCATGAAATTCTCTACAGTCTGATACCCCATCTTCTCTCTTACAGACCTGGCAAGCCTCTCAAGGCCATGATAGAAGCGATCCTCTACGAGCTCTCCCACAGTACGCACTCTTCTATTTCCCAGATGGTCAATGTCGTCAATAGTCCCTCTACCACCCTTGAGGTTAAGGAGATATTTTATTGTTTCCATTATATCTTCTTTTGTAAGTGTAAGTACATCCTCTGAGACCCTAGAGCCAAGCTTATAGTTCATCTTAATGCGCCCCACCTTAGAGAGCCTATATGTGTCGGGATTAAAAAACAGGTTATAAAAAAAGTTCTCCGCAACGCTCAGAGTCGGTGGATCTGTGGGCCTAAATTTTTTGTAGATCTCTACAATTGCATCCTGAGTGGTTTTAATCTTATCAGCCAAAATGGTGTTTCTAAGCGATGAAACTACATTGACATTATCTATATAGAAGACCCTAAATTTGCTTATCCCCCGTGCCATTATCTCCCGGAGCTTCTCTTCTGTAATCTCCTCATTGAAATTAACTATAACTTCTCCAGTCCTTTCATCCACTATATCATCAGCAGAAGGTCTATCCACTATGTCGGTTATTTGAATTGGAATTTTATCTATTTTTGCCTGATTGAGCTTTTCAATGAGATTTTTTACGAATTTTCTACCCCTTTTGACTATAATATCACCGGTTTTTGGATCCAATATGTCAGTGCTCGATCTCTGAAATGAGAGAATCTCCGGGTCAACGCTCTTTTTTATTCCGTCCTGTTCAAAATAGATCGTTTCGGTTGGATAAAAATAGAGCATTATATCCTTGGCACTATATCCAAGGGCTTTAAGAAGCACAGAGACGAGAAATCTCTTCTTCCTATCAATCCTCACATGAAGTAGGTCTTTAGAATCAAACTCAAAATCGAGCCATCTTCCATCCTGTGGAACAATCCTCGCGGAGAAAGAGACCCTTCCGGTAGTCTGATCTTTTTTCACCTGATCAAAAAACACCCCCGGTGAGCGGTGAAGCTGGTTAACAATTGCCCTTTCAGTACCATTTATAATGAATGCACCGTTTGATGTCATAAGTGGAATCTCACCGAAGTAAACCTCTTGTTCCTTTACATCTCTTATCGTACGTCCATCACCTGGTTCGGAAGGTGTATTCCAGATTACAAGGCGAAACGTTACATAAAGCGGAGCAACATAGGTGTAGCCCTTCATACGGCACTCATTCGGTTCATGTTTAGGCTTGTCAATACGATAGCTTACGTACTCAAGAGACGCCCTCTGGTTATAATCTTCAATAGGGAATACACTTTTGAATGCGCGGTGAAGTCCTATCTCCTTTCTCTCTTCGGGCCTTATGTCGGCTTGAAGAAAGTCAGCATAAGATTTAAGCTGAATCTCAAGTAGATGAGGCACATCGAGAACTATCGGTATTTTTGAAAAACTCTTTCTTAATCTATATGATTCTGTTCCCTCAAAACTCAAATTAGAGTTCAATTTATCTCTCCCCCTTTCTCTAAATTTCAAACTCAAGTAGACATAAAAAAATAATAAAAATCCTTAATCTAAAAGGATAAACCTTTATTGCCTCTGACCAATCTCTTATCCTGAGTTCATCGAATGGAACTGCCGGTCAGTTATCTCTTTTCCTCCTGACCAAAACTATTTTATCTGCTCTCGATCAGGCCTCTTTGACCCAACTAGCTCACAGACAAGCTGCCACGAGTCTATTATGGGCCCGTTCAAATGAATCGAATGGCCAGCCGGGTTGTCTAATGAGCACAAATTACAGGAATGGCCAGTCACTACGCTTTGTAGTCGTAATCGCTTGGGTTCTAGTCTTTTCAATTCTAGTATATCTTAACTGATTTCTACCGTTGCTCCAGCCTCTTCTAGCTTCTTTTTCATGGCTTCCGCTTCTTCTTTCTTCACACCCTCTTTTACGATCTTGGGGACACCTTCTACAAACTCCTTGGCCTCCTTGAGACCGAGTGCAGTGAGTTCCCTTACAACCTTAATCACTTGAATCTTATTGTCTCCCGCAGCCTTAAGCACTACGTTGAACTCTGTCTTTTCTGCCTCAGCCGCCTTTGCCTCAGCTGCTCCGGTAGCTCCTCCGGCGGAGACTACCGCCACTTGAGGGGCGGCAGCCTTTACACCGAACCTCTCCTCAATCTCTTTTATTAGCTCTGAGATCTCAAGCATACTTGCGCGCTCAATGTATGAGATAACATCTGCTCTTGTAACCTCTGCCATTTTTCTTAAAGCCTCCTTTGAATTTTGATAGGGATGTTATATCCCTAATTTTTATCTTTTTTTTCCTTTATATCCTTGACCGCATTAAGGACGTAGAGCAAACGTCTCTGAAGCTCCATAAGCGTTCCCATAAGATTGGATATTGGACTTGAGAGAAGTCCTAAGAGTTGGGCCAGAAGCACCTCTCTTGATGGAAGTTGAGATAGCTTCGATACCTCATCAATCCCTATTATCTTACCCTCAACAATCCCACCCTTTAGTTTAAGCATGGGCAATTCCTTAATGGATTCCGTAAAGACCTTGGCAACCGACACAGGATTCTCATTACATATAGCAATCGCAGTCGGACCATCAAAGAGGTCTTTTATCTTCTCAATTTCGGTTCCACGAGATGCGATTTTAAGAAGGGAGTTCTTTGTAACCCTGAAATCGGCCCTTGCCTTTTTAAGGCGACGCCTGAGCTTCTCCATATCCTTTACAGAAAGCCCCTTGTATTCTACGACAAAAAGAGAAGGATTAGCCTTAAATCTCTCATTAAAATCCCTTACGAGCTCCTGCTTCTGAGCCTTGTTTAACATCTTTAATACTCCTCAATTAGATATCAGAAATTTGCAATTGTGACCAATCCTATTACTCATCTTATGCCGCCAGCTCAAATTCCCTTAGTGCATCACGGACACTTACTGGGTCAACCTTTATTCCAGGACCCATGGTGTTTGAAAGCACAATCTTTCTAATAAACGTTCCCTTTGATGAAGAC
This sequence comes from uncultured Spirochaetia bacterium, assembly GCA_964389705.1. Taxonomy (GTDB): domain Bacteria; phylum Desulfobacterota_D; class UBA1144; order Nemesobacterales; family CSP1-2; genus PSLL01. The sequence goes on along the minus strand of CAYMEO010000004.1, from coordinate 2,080 downwards.
GGCTTCATTCTCATAATTGTGTCCATAAATGTAAGAAAATTTTCTCTGAGTTTGGCTGAGCCGAAAGAAGCCTTTCCAATAGGGGCATGGACCACCCCCCCTTTATCGTTTTTAACCTCAATCCTGCCTGCTTTCGCCTCTTTTACAGCCTTTGCCACCTCAAACGTGACTGTGCCTACCTTTGGACTCGGCATAAGCCCCCTTGGGCCGAGGATTTTACCGAGTTTTCCAACAAGGCTCATTACATCTGGGGTTGCAATTGCAACTTCAAAATCGAGCCAGTTCTCTTTAGAGATCTTATCAATTAAGTCTTCAGCGCCGACATAGTCGGCCCCGGCCTCCTGTGCCTCTTTGACCTTTTCCCCCTTTGTAAAGACCAGCACCCTCACGCTTCTGCCAGTCCCATGGGGTAAAACCACAGCGCCTCGAACCTGTTGGTCGGCCTGGCGTGGATCAATCCCGAGCTTAACTGTAACCTCGACAGTTTCATCAAACTTAGCAGTCCTGGTCTTCTCAATAAGCTCTAGCGCTTCTTCAACCGTGTAGAGTTTTGTCGAATCAACCTTTTCTCTAACTTGCAGGTACCTTTTACCCCTTGCCATCTCTATCTCCTTAAAGTCAATGCCATTAAATTAAGAATTTCATTATGAACCGAGTGAAGCAATATCAAAGATAGATCGCCTCATAGCTGCTCCTTACAAATGACCTTTTTACACAACTTTACACAACGTCAATCCCCATACTCCTTGCCGTTCCTTCAACTATCCTCATTGCGGCCTCAATATCATCGGCATTTAGATCTGGGAGTTTAAGATTGGCTATCTCTCTTACCTGAGCCTTAGTTACTTTACCTTTCTTTACCCGCGGCGCCTCACCTGAACCCTTATCAATACCAGCGGCCTTTTTCAACAGATAGGATACTGGTGGAGTCTTTATTATAAATGAAAATGACCTGTCCGAATAAACAGTTACTATAACAGGCAAAATGCCTTCCATTTTCGATGTCTGTGCATTAAATCCCTTACAAAACTCCATTATATTTACTCCCCTTTGTCCAAGAGCGGGACCTACAGGGGGCGATGGCGTCGCCTTTCCGGCAGGGACTAGAAGCTTTACCTCCGCGATTACCTTTTTCATCTATATCTTCTCCACTTGGTTAAAATCCAACTCTATAGGTGTTGTTCTGCCAAATATAGTAACAAGAACCTGAACCTTTCCCTTTTCAGGCTTTACCTCCTCAATAACACCTGAGAAATTCGCAAAAGGGCCCTCTACAACCCTTATAGTCTCTCCCTTTTCAAATGTAAGCCTTGGCTTTGGCTTCAGGGTCCCCTCCTCTATCTGCCTCTTTATCTTCATAACCTCTTTTTCATCTATATCGGGGACTGAATCAGGGTCAATCTTTCCCTCTTTGAGTTTACCGCCTACAAACCCTATTACCTTTGGTATGCTCCTTATAAAATGCCAGCTTCTATCGTTAAGCTCCATATTGACCAGAATATACCCAGGGAAAAACCTCCTAACTGAAGTCTTCTTTCTCCCGGCCTTTGTCGGCTCAACAATAGTTTCAGTTGGAACCAAGACCTCGTGAATTAAATCCTCAAGCCCCTCCAACTTGACCCTTTCTTCAATCAATGCCTTTACCCTATCTTCAAAGCCAGTATTTATATGAACCACATACCACCTTCTTTTAGTCATACGTATTCCTTCGTTACGTTATTCCCTAGGTCAGGATATACTTAACCATTAATGAAAACAAAAAGTCTACTAATCCTAAGAAAGACGCAAGAAGAATTGAGATAAAGATCACGGCTCCGGTCGAGCGCACCGTTTCTTTAACTGCAGGCCATGATATACGCTTTATCTCAACTTGAACGTCTTTGAAAAACTGTATGGCTCTATCTATGACTTCTCTTACTCTTTCCATCTATTTTCTCTTAGCCATAGGTAACACAGGGCATATAGAGAAGAATTAACCGCTTTCGCAACTCCATATTATCCATGGCTAGCCCTCATCAGTATTACAGGGCAGGAGGGACTCGAACCCCCAACCGCTGGATTTGGAGTCCAGTGCTCTACC
>CAYMEO010000003.1:17469-61713 GCA_964389705.1 uncultured Spirochaetia bacterium | reverse complement strand
ATTAATTTTTATTATGTTCAAATCTAATCACCAAAAATAACAGGAATAATACCAGTTATAGATAGCCCCATCATTATGATGTATTGATTCTTATGCCTTGATTGCTCTCCATACTAATATAAACTACACGCCTCCATGAAACACGAAGAAGAAATCACAAGAGCCGCGGGGATTGTAGGGTATTCTACGCTCCTTAGTCGAATAGTCGGTTATGTAAGAGATATGGTAATAGCGTATTTCTTTGGAGCAAGCGCTGAGACAGACGCATATTTTGTCGCATTTAGGATTCCGAATCTTCTTCGCAGACTCCTTGCCGAAGGCTCACTTACAGTATCATTCATTCCCGTGTTTACCGAATACCTAGAGAAAAGAAGTAGGGAAGAAGCAAAAAGGGTCTCTGATATAACATTTACACTTCTTTTTATGGTTCTAATTCTAGTCTCTATTGCCGGAATTTTGCTCTCTCCTTTTATTATTAAGCTCTTTGCCTCAGGTTTTAAAGGTGAAACCTTTAATCTCGCTGTAAGGCTCAATCAAATAATGTTTCCCTTTATCCTTTTTGTATCCCTATCTGCACTGACAATGGGAATTCTAAACTCACTAAACTATTTTTTCGCCCCTGCCTTTTCAACCGTGATTTTTAATATTGTGAGCATTGCTGTAATTTTTCTGGCTCATCAAAGATTGCATACCCCGGTTTTTTCTCTCGCAATAGGGGTTATCATCGGTGGATTTATTCAACTCGTTTTCCAAATCCCTTTTCTAAGAAGCAGGGGGTTCCTCTTTGCCTTTAGAAAAAACCTGCGTCATCCGGCTGCGAAAAAGATAGCCCTCCTTATGGCACCTCAACTCTTTGGAGTAGCTATATACAACCTAAATATTCTCGTAAGTACACAGTATGCCTCTCATCTTCCTCAAGGAACCGTGTCATACCTGTATAATTCAGAAAGGCTGACGGAGTTCCCTTTGGGACTCATTGCGGTATCCATAGCAACTGCCTTGCTTCCGAGCCTCTCCTCTCAGGCATCAAAAGGAGATGTAGAGAAATTTAGAGAAAGCTACTCCTTTTCACTGAGACTCATGCTCCTTACAATAATTCCCGCCCTCACAGGGCTTATAGCCCTTAGAGTTCCAATATGTAATCTCCTCTATCAAAGGGGTGAGTTTAGTTTTGAGGCTACCCTTCGCACATCCCAGGCACTCCTTGGATACGCCGTTGGGCTTTGGGCAGTAGGTGGGGTAAGGATAACGGCCCCTACTTTTTACGCCATGCAGAATACCAAAACCCCGGTTGTAATTGCCTTCTTTGCATTTATCGTAAATGCCCTTTTTGGATACGTACTCGGATTTACGTTCGGGCTCAAACACATCGGACTTACGCTTGCAAGTTCAATATCTTCGACATTTAATTTCTCCCTTCTCTTTTTCAGTTTGAGTAGACACATAGGAGATATAAAGATAAAAGAGACGTTGAGTTACGTTCTTAAAATATCGTTGGCGTCTTTAGTTATGGGTATTACAGTATGGAAGATCTCCACATTCTCCGACTGGTCTCAAAGTGGAATCTCTATACAGAAGCTCGGTATATTTTTACTCTCCACTATAGTTGGAGTAGCGGTTTACATCTCAATTGTGAGACTCCTGAATGTAGATGAACTCGGTTTTCTTTTCAATATGGTAATACGGAAACCCAGGAGATAGGGTTGGCTCTAAGTATTATCAGTTGATTTGAAACCCGCCCCTAATACAACACATTTACCCGCATTTTAAGGCCTCTTGTACTTTCTTGACTATTATCTTGGTTTTAAAGTAATATCAAAGTGTCATGGGAGAAGCATACCCCTCTCAAGAGAACGGTGCTCTCAAAGGAAGATATGAGAGATTCTTCTGCGACTCGCCTTCAGCTGCTTTTGCTTCCCTTGGAGAAACTATAAAAAATTAAGGAGACTAACAATGGGGCTTGGATATATTTTATTTAATCTGTTTAAGAGAGAAAAGGAAAAAAGGGATGAAAAAGATATAAAGAATGAGGTTCTTTTAGATGAGCAGAGAAAAGATGAGTCCTTAGAATCCACTGATGAAGATTACCCTGAGTTCCTTTTAGCACCCTTTGGCGGGGAAATTTATACAGAAACTATGGGAGACCTTTATATGAGACAGGAGTTACATGAAAGGGCTATCAGAGTCTTTGAAAAGCTCCTCGAACGTGATCCAGAAAACCAATCGCTTCAGACAAAATTAGGACAGGCAAAGGCCTATTTATTAAGCGAGAAAGCTGGCTTTCAGACCAAGAGATAATCAGGATAAAAAATGAAAATCCTAATAATTCACGGACCAAATCTTAATCTCCTTGGAAAACGTGAGCCTCAAATCTATGGCAACACTACGCTTGAAGAAATCAATTCTCTATTAAAAAAAGAGGCCGATGCACTTGAGGTCCAAGTTGAATTTTTTCAGTCAAACTCGGAGGGCGAAATCGTAACTGGAATCCAAGAGGCGATGGGTAAGTTTGATGGAATAGTTATAAACCCCGGTGCATATACGCACACGAGCATCGCAATAAGAGATGCTATAATTGGTATAGGCATCCCAACGGTTGAGGTTCATATATCGAACATATACAGGCGCGAGGACTTCAGAAAAAATTCTTTCATATCAGACGTAGCACTTGGAGTTATATCGGGATTTGGAGGCAACAGTTATCTGCTAGGGCTTAGGGGACTAGTGGATTACTTAAAGAAAAGCAATGAGACGAACCAGAAGGCTTAAAAATGAAAAGACACTGGATTATAGAGAAGGAAAACCCGAAACTCAAAGAAAAACTCTCTAGATCACTGGGAATATCGCCTATTTCGGCTCAGATTCTCATAAGCCGTGGAATTAAAGACGAGACAGAAGCGGAGTCATTTTTAAAAAGCGGCCTTTTTGACCTCCCATCCCCCTACCTTCTGAAAGGAATGGACATAGCAATAGAGAGGATTAAAAGAGCAATAGAAGGTAGGGAGAAAATAGCGATATACGGAGACTATGATGTTGACGGCGTTACTGCCACAGCCCTTTTCTACACCTTTCTTAAAAATCTCGGCTCTGACATAACGTATTACAATCCTGATAGGCTAAAAGAAGGATACGGGATAAACATTGATGCTATAAGAAAGCTAAAGATCCAAGGAGTCTCGCTCATAATCTCGGGCGATTGTGGAATCACAGCACATAAGGAGATCGAAGAGGCAAAGAAAATAGGCATTGATTTCATTGTTACAGACCACCACAAGCCACCTGAGATGATTCCAAAAGCCGTTGCCGTCTTAAACCCGCACCAAATAGGATGCCCCTATCCAGGAAAAGAGATTGCCGGAGTAGGGGTGATTTTCAATCTGGTAGTCGCTCTAAGGCGCTCTCTTAGGGATTCTGGCTTCTTTAAAAAAGAAGAGCCAAATTTAGGGGATTACCTAGACCTGGTTGCTCTAGGAACAATCGCCGACTGTGCCTCACTTACAAATGTAAACCGCATATTTGCAAAAGAGGGAATGAAAAGAATGTCAAACCCAAGGCGCCCCGGAATAGCCGCCCTAAAGGAAGTAAGCGGTGTGGGAGGGGAGGTAAATTCATATGATGTGGGTTTTAAGCTTGGCCCAAGGATAAACGCAGGAGGAAGGCTACAGAGCGCAGGCGTTGCTGTAGAACTCTTAATCTCAAATGACCTGGAGAGAGCAAGAGGGCTTGCAAGAATCCTAAACAATGAAAACTCAAAGAGACAGAGAATCGAAGAAGAGATATTTTCTGATGCCATCTCACAGATTGAGGGGAATCCGAGATTTCTCGAATCTAAATCCCTTGTCCTTTCGTCTCCCAATTGGCACCCGGGTGTAATTGGAATTGTGGCATCGAGAATCGTCGAGCGGTACAGGAGACCCACGGTGCTGATAGCAATTGGGGAAGATGGTATCGGAAAGGGCTCAGGAAGGAGCGTCGAAGGAATAAACCTATATGAGTCTCTTTGTGAGTGTAGAGAGCCGCTTGAGCAATTTGGAGGACATGAACTTGCCGCCGGAATCTCTATTAGAGAAGAGAAGATTGATGAATTCAGAGACAGATTTGAAATGGCTGTAAGTAAGCGAGACGGGGATTTTATTAAGCTAAAGATTGATTGTGCCCTTGATTTAGCCGATATTACCGATTCTATAGTTTCGGAGCTTGATCTCATTGCCCCATTCGGTATAGGAAACCCGGAACCGGTGTTTTTATCAAAATCCGTTGATGTAATATCTCATAGGCTTTTTAAAAACAAGCACCTTAGTCTAAGGCTCAAACAGAAAGGCAGTGTCTTTGATGCAATCTGGTTTAATATTAGAGAACCGATTATAGTGCCAGACCAGATTGATATAGTCTTTATACCCGAGATTAATATTTGGAACGGAAAAAGGAAGATCCGCCTGAAGATAAAGGATATAGACTGGTAACATAAAATAGGAGCCTATAGCTCTATTGTGCCTCTTTTCCCTCATTCCGTATGGCTGATACACCGGCATTATATCTTGTGCAGATTTACACACCTTCTATAGTGTATTACTACACAGATAAATACGTTTCTTCTTTATCTTTGAGCCCTCCCCCACTTATAAGCCCTTGTAAAAGCTAGAGATTAAATGCATCGAGTCTGCTGGTATGAACATTGCACAGACAAAATACTGCAAAATACACTCATCAGAGGAGAACTAAAAATTAGAATGAGAAGAGCGATTCTAATTGGGGATTTGACGTCATAAATTGAGGAGAAAATCATGCAAGATACAGAATTTAGTGTCGGCGAAGCCTTTGAAGAATATGTCGCTGTATTCGAAGTCGAGCCATTTGTCGAAGAGAATGGTATTTTTGTTGGAATTGAGCCTGAAGATGGCTTTGAAGGAGATTTTGATCTGGGCATCGAGCCCCCAGAGGAAATTAAAATAACTCAAAAAAGAGAGGAGATTCCAAATCACGACTTAAGACTCTTAAATGCCTATTTTAAGGAAATTGGCACTGAATCACTACTCACACGAGATGGAGAGGTTAAAATTGCGCTAAAGATAAAGAGGTGTAAGACAAAGGCAAAGGAGATACAAAGGATTATAGACGGAATTCTCAGTAGCAAAGGATTAGGGCGGAGGACAAAGTCCAATGGACAAACAAAACTAGGTAAAAGTATGCACGCCTGTGAAACAGAAATAGATCCTAGACGCCCTAGGAGGCTCAAAATCCTTGCTGAGGCATATTCAAAGAAGGCAATGCAGTTTAGAAACACGTTTATCAAAGCAAACCTGAGACTCGTCGTGAGTGTAGCTAAAAGATATGCCGGGCGTGGACTTCCATTTTTGGACTTAATTCAGGAGGGAAATCTGGGGCTCATGAGGGCAGTAGATAGGTTCGATCCTACAAAGGGCTACAAGTTCTCTACCTATGCCTGTTGGTGGATACATCAGGCAATATCGAGAGCCATCTTTGATCAGACGAGAACTGTAAGGATTCCTGCATACATTCTTGAAAAATCGGGCAAGGTCCAGAGGGTACGCTCTGGGCTTGAAAAGAGAATTGGAAGAAGGCCTCTTGCCGAGGAGATTGCAAAGAAGGCAAAGATGTCCGTAGAGGGTGTAAAACGGGTGCTTGGAGCAAACGAAAAGATAATACGCCTTAATTCCCCCATTTGGCAAGGCGAGAAGATGACCCTTATGGATTTTGTCTCTGATACTAATGCCATTCCCGCTGATTCATTAATAGCCGCTGCCTCAATTCCAAAAAATGTAAACGATGCACTGTCCTTGCTCAATCCAAGAGAAAGAGAGGTTATAAAAATGAGGTTTGGAATAGGCTATGAAAATATCTCTACACTCGACGAGGTCGGAAAACATCTGGGCTTAACTAGAGAGAGAATTAGACAGATAGAAAAACGCGCTCTTCAGAGGCTTGGAAGGTGTAAATCGGGTATCGTCCTAAGGAGCCTGATAGAAGAACATCCCTAGAGACGAGTATCAACACCTGGTCTTGCACAGACCAATGCCCAGCACCTAAGTCCTTAATATACAATCTAATTCATAAATTGCACTTTATAGACTGATCTGACTTAATCCGCATTTACATCCTAATAAGATTCGTCTCCGCGATGATTTGGTATTATCTTCTCTTACCCTTTCCCTTTGCCTTTGCTGATTTTACAGGTTTTTTAGGCTTACTCCTCTTCCCCATTGCTCCAATCGACGATATGAACGAATCCACAGGGATTGCAGCCAGTGTCATAATCTCTACCGTACCACGAGAGCATAGGTCTACTGAAATCTTGCTTATTGTTTTGTTGTCTGGCGCCTCAACTATGTTCAGGAAATCATAAGGACCAAGGGTAGCGTATTGTTCTATAACCCTCGCGCCCATAGCCTCCACCTCTTGGGTCACTTCCTTTATCCTCCCCGGTCTATCCTTTATAGTCTTTCTCCCCTCTGGTGTAAGTCTACTTAACATTATATAAGTACCCATTTTCCTTCCTCCTTAAAACGCGATTTATCATATTATTTTTATATCACTTTTTGGGATTATTAATCAAGGGGTTTTTTCTCTTCATTGATCTATTAAGCCTGACCGGACAACAAACAATGACATGCTACCTTTTTAGATTTAATAATGTATAATTTTGTGTTCATAAACAAAAAGAGGAGATACAATAAGGTGCAGCCTATATTACGGCAGTGTAATACTCTGCTTCTTTCTCTATTTTGCCTTTGTGTTTTGGCAGTGGGTGCTTGGGCTAAAACCCCTGCTCCTGAAGATGAGATCACCGTGAAAGACTACAAGTGGGGCTCTGGCGGCGCGGGCACAGTGGGGATAATCAAAGAGATTACACTTGAGAATAAAGGCAAAACCGCCTACAAAAATATAGAGATAGAAGCAAATATGTACACCATAAACGATGTCCCCCTCGGTTCCTTGAGATCTACCATTCATGACATACTCCCCCCTGGGAGCACGAAAACCTTTTATAATGTCAATTTTGGATTTATGCACTCGGATCTTCAGAAAACCACTGTCAGGATTGTAAGAGCTGAGGCATTAGAAACAGTCTTCTCTGCGCGTCCATCGGATCTGATAGTAGTAAAGAACTGGGAGTGGTCAGGAGGACAGTATGCTACTGAGGGTATATTAAAAGAGATTACACTTGAGAATAAAAGCGAAATCAATTACAGGGATATAGAAATACAGCTAGAATACTTTAGTCCAAGCGGTGAGAAGCTTGGTCCGACCACAGCCGTAATCCATGGTATTCTACCAGCAAAGAGTGAAAAGACGTTTTATAGTATAAATGTCGGATTCAGACAGCCCCAGGCAAAAAAGACCGTAATTACTGTTACAGACGCCTCACGCGCCCCTGTTAGAAAACCCCGTGTGGCTAAGACTAGTACCCCAATCCAAAAACCGGGCAAAAAGTTAGGCACAAAAGTCGGGGCCTCTGGAGAGTTTAAAAGCAAAACCGAAGAGAAACAAACCTCTGTGCCCTCTAATGTAGCCAATCCATCAGAGAAGGGTAGTACTAAAGGAGAGGAGGTCGTGGTTGTGCCTCCCAAAGAGGGAGAGGGCTCTAACATAGAACATCCCCAGGAGCAGCAGCCCAAGCAAGAAGAGGAAGAGGAGGAACCAATACCTCAAGAAGATATAGTTGTAAAGAATTTCAAATGGGGAGGCGGCATTACAGGAACAATAGGCGTGGTTCGAGAGCTTACGCTTGAGAATAAAGGTGATACCACTTATAGCAATATTAAGATTAGGGTAGATTTTTATTCTAGGTCCGACAGAAGGCGACTTGGTTCTAATGAGGTCACAATTCGTGATATCCTCCCTGCCAATAGTGAAAAGACATTTCGGGACGTTAAAGCCGGATTTCTCAACTTTCTGCCGGAAGATATAGAAATAAAGGTTGTTGGTGCATCAGTTGTAAGGTAATTAATGATGCATATGTAGGTATAGGTTCAGATTTTAGTAGAAGCAGTCTGATAAGTCATATCAGACAAGGATATCTAAGTCCTTTTTAAAATTCTATTGATCTTGCATTAAGGTTGATATAAAAGGGAGCTACCGGATGGAGTTATGTTTTAATTTCACTTAGTCAATCTTTATTACCATGGAAAAATGGCAATTAAATAAAAACCTTGGGTTTTTAACCGGCTTTTTCGAGCATTCCTTAAAGAACGGCTTTACAGATGCAATACGGTATCTAGGAATCAACTCAAGGCAATTGGTTTCGAATCTATGTTTCTTTCTCTCTTTGAACGCAGAGACTAAAGAGTGTTTTGTATTTGCCCACAGGAGGGTTAGAAAGAGCTATCTCTCCTTTGTTCTGGAAGATGTTAGAGAATTTGCCTTAAAGACTGGTATAGATTTAAACCCATCTGAATATACAACAGAGATTCTACCCAATGGAAAAACTATTGATGATGAAGGGTTCGACAAGCCTGAGTTTATTTTTACAGTCCCCGTCTTTGTAAACGGCAAAGCGGCTGCGTTTTTTAGTTTCTCAAAATACGAATGTATCCCCCCGAGAGAAGAAGATATCTCTAATCTCAATTTAATAGTCAATTTTCTCTCCGCACTCAGAGAGCGCGAAGAGAAGGAAAGGTCAGAGAGAGAAAGTATTGAAAAGCTGGCTCTTATTGATTCACTCACCGGGATTTTCAACCGCCGCGCTTTTTATCAAATCTTTTCTCAAGATATATCGGAGATGCGAAGAAATGGCACCACCATTAGCCTAATAGTATTTGACATTGACGGATTCAAACAGATAAACGACTCTCATGGCCACGCCTTCGGTGACATGGTCCTGAAACAGGTAACGTCAAGATTTAAGATCATGTTAAGAGAGGAGGATAAGATATTCAGATTGGGCGGGGATGAGTTCGCAGTTGTTATGAAAACAGATAAAAAACAGGCTTTTTCAGCAATTGGGCGAATTCTAAGGGAGATTTCAAACAACACCAGACCTCGAATCACCCTAAGCGGTGGAATTGTAGAGATAAATCCCTATGAAAGTATAAGCATTGACGATGTGGTAAGACAGGCAGATAAGGCTCTATATCTTGCCAAAGAGGGCGGGAGAAATCAAATTCTCTTCTACGAGGACGAGGAGCTAAATACTAGATCCGACGAAATTATCTTTGATAGAGCAGCACTACGGTTTACCGAGGAAATCAATCTCAAACTCAAAGAGCTTGTCACTCAGCAACTCGCATCTTTATACTTATCTCCTTGTCAAAAAGGGATTTACATGCACGGGCATTCAATCATAGTTTCAAACTATGCCGTACAATTAGGAAAGGAATTGAATCAACCTGAGAAAAGGCTCGAAAACCTTAAATTCGGCGCGACTGTTTACGACATAGGAATGACGGCTGTACCAGAAGAGATTTTATTTAAAATCGGGAAACTCACCCCAGAGGAATACAATATAATTAGGCGTCATCCAATAATGGGAGGAAGAATAATTCAACGGTTCCCTATTCTTCGTGAAACTCTTCCCATAGTACTCTACCATCACGAGTGGATTAATGGTCAGGGCTATCCTTTTGGTCTATCCGGAGATTCTATACCGATCGAGGCAAGGATAGTAGCCGTAGCAGATGCCTTCCATGCCATGCGTAGCAAACGCTCCTACCGTTCTGCCCTCCCTAGGGAGAAGTCAATTTCCGAAATAATAAATAGCAGCGGAACAAAATATGATCCCCAAGTGGTTGAAGCCCTTCTTAGATTAATTGAAAAGAAGCTAATAGCCTAAGTTAACGTAAGCCAGGCGAATACCCTAGAGACAGTCCTGGCATATGCCGTGCAGATGGAGTTCTGGAGTCTCAACCTTGTATCTACCCAATGATGACTTCTCCCCATCGAGTTCGTATTTTACCGTCTTCAAATAAATATCGCGCACGCTCCCACAGCGTGTGCATATAAAATGATGGTGCTCCTCGGGATTAGCGTCATAAAGAATCGCCGTTCCACTGCGCTCAAGATATGAAAGCAAACCGACATTGACTAGCCTCTCAAGATTACGATATACAGTGGTAGCAGAAATCATAGGACAGTTCTTTTTAGCCTTTTGATATACCTCGTCGGCACGCAGGTGCCCGCCTGATTCAGAAAGAATACGAAAGATAACCATCCTCTGAGGAGTGAGCTTAAGCCCCTTTTTACGGGATAGGGTAATAAACCTATCGAGTCTCTCTTGTCTATTCTCTTTTAAAGAGAAAACCCTATTTCCCGTTTTACTTCGAATTCTGTTCACTATATAATTATAGCACACTCATCAAAATAGCTAAATCTACTAATTGATAATTCATTTCATTTGCAATTTATTTGCAATAGTATAAAATAGTGTTAAAACCAAACCAAAATAAGGAGGCAGTAGAAAATGGCAAAGGAAAAGAAACATATGAAGGGAAAGGTAAAACACGGAGACGTAACCCAGCGTGTGGGAGTTGAGCAGATTGAAGCCCGCGGCGTAAATGTAGAGGAGCTCCGTGAAAAGCTAATTGATGCGGCAGGTGCCGAGTTCACTACATATTATTATTACACCATTCTCCGCATGTATCTTGCTGGGCACGAAGACTATAAAGAGATCTGTGAAGACGCAAGATTAGAGGACCGCGCTCACTTTGAGCTTATAACTCCTAGAATTTATGAACTTGGTGGCGGACTTCCTAAAGACATACGTGAATTTGCCGATAGGGCATCATGTATGGATGCATACCTACCCGACAACCCCACCGCTGCCAATATTCTAGAGGTTCTCCTTGAAGCTGAAAGATGTGCAATCAGAACCTGGAGCGAAATCTGCGATCTTACATTTGGTAAAGACCCACGCACCTATGACATGGCTTCCCGAATCCTTCAGGAAGAGATTGAGCACGAGGCCTGGTTTATTGAATTGCTCAGTAAAGAGAGAGATGGAGTGATACGTCCATCCGGACACTTCCGGCGCGGAGAACCAGGTGAAGCGCCCTACAGCAAGAATAGAGGATTCTATAACCCTTAAAATCAATCTGATAATCAGGGGTAGTAGGGACACTTTGCAAAGTGTCCCTACCTTCTAAGAAGAGAGGCACTTATCAAAATTATTCCAGTTACCAATATTATCCTTTTAAGAGTAAGACAAGGGTGATTTATTGTGCGATTTATAACTCAGGCTAAAGATCCTTAGCCCACTTTTCTCTTACAATACTCAGAGAGTAGATAAAATGAAAACCTATAATGTTGAGCTAATTATCCCAGATACGGGCACGGCTCACATAGAAGTTGGCGAAGATGAATACATATTAGATGCCGCTTATGAGGCAGGATATACAGATATCCCGTCTATGTGCCTGCAGGGATTCTGCCTAACCTGTGCCTCGCGTCTTCTTAAAGGGGAAGTGGATCAGTCTGATGCCATCCGCTACTACCCGCAAGATAAAGATGCCGGTTTTATCCTAATTTGTACCGCAAAGCCGCGCTCCAATCTGTGTATTAAGACCCACCAGAAAAAGGATATGCAAAACCATCGCCGCAAACATGGGCTCCCCTACCCTCGTGGGTAATACCCATTTTCACAGAGATATAATTTGTAATGAGTGAATCCTATATCTGTCTAGAATGAGGCGGCTAGCCTTTGCCTTTCTTATTTTTCATTTATCACCTTATATAGCACCGCACCTAAATCTCTCATGCTATATGGCTTGGAGATAAAGCCTTTAAAGCCGTGATCCTTGTACTCAGACATCACCCTATCATCTGAATATCCACCCGATACTATTGCTCTAATATTCGGGTCTATCTCTCTGAGCTTCGCTATTGCTTCTTCCCCACCTATTCCTCTCAAAACAGTTAAATCCATTATCACCACATCAAATGACCTACCTTCTTCTTTGGCTCTTTTGTATACCTCTATAGCCTCAGATCCATCCGATGCGTATTCTATTTCATACCCCATATGGCCTAGCATCTCTCCAGTAATCTCTCTTATCATCTCTTCATCATCCACTATCAACACCCTTCCGCTGCCTCTCAATACTCCTCCCTCTGCCACTATCCCGCCCTTTTCTTCCATCTTCTTATTTGATGCGGGAATATATATATAAACCTTCATTCCACTCCCCAATTCCGATTCCACTCCGATATACCCATCATGGTTCTTTATTATGGAATATGCCATCGCGAGCCCTAGACCACTGCTTCTGTGTTTTGTAGCAAAGAACGGATCGAATATCTTTGACAGATGCCCCGGTGGTATTCCCTCCCCTTCATCCTCCACAGTTATCTTTATATACCTTCCCCCTTCTGTAGAGGTAGGTTTCAAATCCGCCTCTACTTCAGTTGCGTTTTGTGCGCTTACCTTCACCACCCCACCTTGAGGCATAGCCCGTTGCGCATTTATAACCAGATTAGTAATAACCTGGGCTATCTGACTCTCGTCTACTTCCACATCCCACAGCCCCTCCTCTATACTCAATTCACACCTTACGTTTGAACCCCTAAGTGCAAATGAGACCGATTCTCTTATTACCTGTTCAATAGAAGTTAACTTCTTAACAGGAGCTCCACCCCTAGAGAACATAAGCAGTTGTTGAGTGAGCCTCTTTGCTTCAATACATGCCTTCTCCGCCTCTCGGAGCCTTCTATATGTCTCATCTTGAGCATTTACACGCGCCTTCAAAAGAGAGATGTTGCCGAGAATTGAGGCGAGGAGATTATTAAAATCGTGAGCAATACCACATGCCAAGATTCCTACTGACTCAAGTCTTTGAGCCTTTAAGAGCTCTTCCGCCATGCGCCTACGCTCCGTAGCATCACGAAATATTAAAACAACACCCATAATATTTCCACTATCGTCTTTTATAGGCGCGACACTGTCATCAATATACATTTCCCTTCCATATCTTGAGATAAGTATATGTTCGGTAGGATTAGTAACAACGCCCTGACGGAGCACATCTGCTCCGAGATTCTCTATAGGAATACGCGTTTTTTCATCTATGACTCTGAATACCTCTTTTAAATCCCTACCCAGGGCCTCCTTTTGCTCCCAGCCGGTTAGAGATTCGGCAACAGGATTCATAAATGTTATCAAGCCCTCTCTGTCCGTTGCAATCACAGCATCACATATGCTTTTGAGTGTCGTGGCAAACCACTCTCGGCTCTCTTTCAGCTGCCTCTCCATCCTGTGCTTGTAGAGAGCCATCTCAATTGTGCTGTGCAGTTCTCTCTCTTCAAAGGGCTTGATTATGTATCCAAAAGGCTCTGTTACCTTTGCCCTCTCCAGCGTATTTTCATCGGCATAAGCCGTAAGGAAGATAATCGGAATATTCAGGCGGGCACGGATCCTCCTAGCCGTTTCTATGCCGTCCATATTACCTTTGAGCACAATATCCATAAGTACCAAATCCGGATGGATTTCCTCAGTCTTTTCAATGGCCTCCTCACCTGAAGAGACCACAGCAGGAACGCTATATCCTAGGCTCCTTAGCCATTTCTGTATGTACTTGGCTACTATGGTTTCATCCTCAACGACCAGAATATTTGCTTTTGCCATTGAGAGACCTTTTTATTGCTCTAGAAGAAAGACAGCAGGAGAAATTTATAGATCGTCTCCTGTTTTAATTATAACTCACAACCTTTTTAAATTCGCATGGAAGAAATTCTATCAGTTACCCCTCTTTTCACACATAAGAGCAAAGTTCTCAAGAAGCTTGAGCCCTGTGGAGCTACTCTTTTCAGGATGAAACTGACAGGCAAATATATTTTCCTTTTGGACTGCCGATGTAAATTCTATTCCGTACTGGGTTCGGCCCACAATAATGCCCTCGTCTTTAGGCTCAGGGAAATATGAATGGACAAAATAAAACCAACTTCTATTTTTGATACCGCGCGCTATAGGAAGCTCCGTATCTATATCTACTCGATTCCAACCCATATGTGGAACCTTGAGTTTTTTATCAAACGAAAATCTAATTACTCTGCCCTTTAAAACTCCGAGCCCTCTAATGCCAGGCGATTCGTCACTCTCTTCAAAAAGAAGCTGAAGCCCAAGACATATTCCCAAAAACGGTTTTCCATTATATATGAATTCCTTAATCGGCTCTGATAAGCCGTATTCTTCAAGGTTTTTCATACACTCCCCAAACGCCCCAACCCCGGGGAGCACAAGTCCACTTGAACTCAAAATCTCTTTGGGATTTCTGTTTAGAGCAACCGAATATCCAAGGCTCTCAAACGCCTTTTTTACACTCCTTAAATTTCCCATTCCATAGTCAACTATAGAGATCATTAAAATCTCCTTAAATTGTTTAATCGCAATCAACAGAAACTTACATAAATAAACACTCTGTAGTGGTAATTCATGAATTGCCACTACGTTCTTTCTCTAGAGTCTTCCCTTTGTCGAAGGTATCTCTTCGGAGCGCGGATCAATTCTCGATGCCTTATCAAGGGCGCGACCTACAGCCTTGAAGGTAGCTTCAATTATGTGGTGAAGGTTGTCTCCATATCTTAGCTCTATGTGCAGATTGCATTTCAGAGCCGTAGAAAGGGATTTAAAGAATTCTTTCCCAAGCTCTACATCAAAGTCCCCTATCTTACTCTTGGGGGTGCGAATCCGGTATACAAAATAAGGCCTTCCACTTAGATCCACAGATGCAAAGACAAGAGCCTCGTCAAAAGGAACAAACGCCTCAGCAAACCTCGTTATCCCCTTTTTATCCCCAAGGGCATTAAGGAAAGCCTCACCCAAAGAAAGCCCCACGTCTTCTACTGTATGGTGAAAATCCACATCAATATCACCCTTTGCCCTAAGAGCCAAGTCAAAGTAGCCGTGTTTTGCAAACTGCGAGAGCATATGGTTGAAAAAAGGGATTCCGGTCTCGATGTCATAATTCCCTTTTCCATCAATATTAATGTCAACTGAGACCTCTACCTCGGATGTTTTTCTCTCAAACTTAGAGCGCCTTTCCATCAGACTAGAATAATATCCGAAATTCGGGGACTATCCAAGCGATCGTAGGGGCAACCCATAGATTTGATATACCTGACGATAATGGTGATAATCAACTGTCTTCTTATTTACCCGATATTAATTTCACCTCTTCTATGGATCTAAGCGATGCCTTCGTTACAATGAATTTATGGTTCTTATATGAAATCTCATCACCGACTTTGGGAATAGAGCCTTCTTCCGAAAGAAGAAATCCACTCAGCGTATCATACTCTCCCTCCGGAATTCCAAGCCCTAAGTCCTCATTTACCCTCTCTATTTCAATCTTTGGATTTATAAGATACTCACCCTCCGCAATCCTTCTCCAGAGTCTTATACCCTTGTCATATTCATCTTCAATCTCGCCCACTATCTCTTCAAGAATATCTTCAAGGGTTATGACCCCTACGGCTCCTCCATACTCATCCACAACCACAGCCATACCGGAGGGCCCCCTTTTCATCTCGTCAAGAAGCTCGTCAACGGGCTTTGTCTCAGGAACGTAAAATGGGGTACGGGAGAAGTTCTTTATAGGGTCATCCGGCTTTGCACTGAGCAGGTCAAAGGCATGTAGCATTCCCGTGATATTATCCACCCTTTCATGATAAATCGGAATTCTCGAATGCCCCGTCTCTTTTATCATCTTCACGGCCTCTTTTGCCGGCGTATTTTCACTAAGAGCACACACCTGAATTAGGGGAATCATAATCTCATTTGTCCTTGTTTCAGAAAACCTAAATATCCTCCTTATGATTTTCTCTCTGTATCCGCTCTGAGAAGTCGCTCCGCCACCTTCAATTGCGTAAATCAGCTCTTCTCTTGTTATAAACGGATTTTCTGTACTCCCAATCAATTTCAGAAGCCCTTTTGTAAAGAGGTTTACCACAAACAAAATAGGGGAGAAGATTCTGGATATAATCCAGAGCGGATAGATTGTCCATAGAACCATACTGTTAGCCCTTTTTTGAAAAACGGCTTTAGGCACTACCTGACCGAAGATTACAATCAGCGGAGAAAGTATTAAAACCGTATAAAATTCCTTTCCTACCCCGTACGTGTCTTGTATGTAAAATGTTAGGACAATAGTGCTTGTAATAAGTGAGAGATTTATACCAACAAGTGTTGTGCTTATAAAGCGCTCAATTTCCAAGAATGATTTGAGCACAAGCTTTGCCCTCTTTGATCCCGCTTCAGCGATGGCCTTCAGCTTTATTTTATCGCATGAAATAAGCGCGATTTCAGAACCCGCAAATAGGGCTTGAAGAATAAGACAAGCTACTATCGCTATAATGACTACCTCAAGCGACATTGGCTGCCTCTTTTTCCTCTTTTATTCTTTTAATTTTTATCTCTGTGATTCTTTTTCCAGAAACCTTGTTCGCTATGAAAAGTATTCTTCCATACCTCACTTGCTCCCCCTCCTGGGGAAGCCTTCCAAAAAGGTCGAATACGAACCCGCCTACGGTCTCGTGGTCTCCTTCAGAAGGCAGGATTGATTCTTCGAGTTCATCTCCCAAGCTCTCAATTCCTCCAGACCTGAGCACCGTAAAAAGAAGTGTATCGTTAAATTCATCTATCTTCATAGTCCCAGGGATAAGGATTGCTTCGCCTTCCTTTTTGATTATCGATTGTTTTGCAACCCTCCTTTCATCTTCAATTTCACCAAAGAGTTCCTCAAGAATATCCTCCATAGTAACAATACCATCTACCCTTCCGTATTCATCCACAACCACTGCTATATGTACCCTCTTCTGCTGAAACTCTCTTAATAGATCAAAAGCCCTTTTTGTCCGGGGAATGAAGTATGGCGGTCTTACAAGAGCCTCTAGCACAGTTCCATTCGTCTGAGACACGGAAAGAAGATCTTTTGCATAGAGGATTCCAATTATATTATCCCTATCGCCTTTATAAACAGGAATCCTTGAAAATCCCCTTTTTTTGACCTCATAAACCGCATCCGTACAGGACATATTTGCAGGAAGAAAAAAACAATCAATCGCCGGGGTCATAATCTTATATGCCGGGACTTCTTCCAGTTTAAAAAGACTGCTCACGAGCTTTCTCTCAATGTCTGTAACCACCCCCTCTTCGCTCCCAAGCCCGACCAGCGCCTTTACCTCATCGGGATTAAACCCGGATTTATGCTCATACTCGATCTTTCCACCAAGGAGCCACGTGATTCCGATTGAAAGAACCATTATTATCCATCTAAACGGGGTGATAAGTATGTGAAATAGGTTGAGAGGGTAGGAAATAAGGCTTGACAGGAATCTAGGATATTTTACACCAAGTGTTTTTGGACCTATCTCTCCAAGGAGGAGAAGACTAGGAGAGGCAATCCCAATAGAAATTAAAGTATTTATTTCCTCGGAGGTGCTATTTATCACCTTTCTTACAGTTGACGCTACCATGCTTGTATAAGCAACGTTTATTACCTCATCCATAAGAAGAATCGTAATTATCAGGTTGTAAGGGTTCTTAAGTAGCCCCTCAATTAGGACTGCACTTTTTTTACCCTCTTTTTTCATTCTCTGGCGCTGATGCCTTCCAAGTGAAAAAAGCGAACTCTCAGACATAGAGAAAAAGCCTGAAAGCATAAGAAGAACAAATATAAAAAAAAGGCTGTAACTTAAAGGCAAATCGCTCATTTTAGGCGCTGAAGTGAATAAAGCCCCGGTGCTTGACCCTTATATCTTTCCCATCTGAATCCAAAACCCTAAGAAGCGGCTTATCTGTTACACACCCGATTTCTGTGATTTCCACACCGAGTTTCATTGAGATTTCTCTTATCTCCTCTGTTTTTTCTCGAGGGGACGTAAAAAGAAGCTCATAGTCTTCTCCGCCTGAGAGGGCAAGCTCGTAAGGTTCCTGTGCAAAACTAGATACACTGGTTCTATAGTCGGGAGAGATGGGTAAATGTTCGAGGTATATATCAGCCCCCAACCCATACTCGACCGTTATACGCTCAATGTCGAGTATGACCCCATCGCTTATGTCTATCATTGATGTAGGGAGTCCCATTAGGGCAAGCTCCCTTCCGAGAGAGAGTCTAGGTTGGGGAGATATATACCTTGAAATTAGGTAATCCTCTCTTTGGCTTTTTTTCCCCCTCTTTAAGATTCTCAATCCTAGCGCCGCATCCCCGACCGTCCCGCTTATATAAATAATATCCCCCGGCCTGGCGCCAGTTCTTTTAACCATAATATGAGGTTCAACCTCCCCTAAAACTGTTATGTCGAGAAAGAGCTTGTCGGATGCACTTAGGTTTCCTCCAATGAGGGCTATTTTAAATTCATCCTCTGCCCCTTCAAACCCGTCCATTATCCCCTTTAGAAATTCTTCATCCTCCCGTCTCGAGAGTCCGAGAGAAGAAAGAAAAAATCTAGGTACGCCCCCCATCGCCCCTATATCGCTAACGGATACGGCGACCGCTCTTCTGCCGATATCCCTGGCAGAAATCACACCTTTTATGAAATGCACGTCCTCAACATGTGAATCAGCAGTGATGAGGAGTAGGCACTCAGGATTTATCTTAACCGCCGCGGCATCGTCTCCAATCCCCAATGAGATACCTTTTGATTTGCTTTTGAACCGCTCCTTTATTGATCTTATAATGCTTAACTCATCTATCATTATTTTTTAAATCTGTAAGTAGACTCTACGTTTTTCAACTAATATAAAGTGAGTCAAATAAAGACTGTGAAATCCTAATTGCATTCCAATCACAATTATTTAATTACGCTCAGCCAATTGCACGTATTATTCCTCAGATATTGTCACTAAGACTACAGTTTCCATAGAAGGGGTTGAAATATCTAGATAATTTAATTCCTCTCTAAATACCATTTTAGGGTATTTGACTTTGCATGTCAAACCCTCCCCATTTCTTAGTGCCGTCGACAAGGGAGAATAGAGATAGATTTTAATTTAAGACTCTTGTTTCCGAATGCACCATTTGAATTTCATCTTATATATCCTGTATATCCTGAGAAATTTCCCTTCTATAGAAAGATGGCAAATGAGATAGTAGAGGTCTAGGCAACCTTTTCCCGGTCCTACCAATAGGATAAGCGCGCTTTTTAGATAAGAGGTTGTCAGAGTTTATCAAAAAGTTTTTTTGACACATCCCCCATAAAAACCTAAAATGTAATGAGATGAAGGGGGTCGTTTTGTATCTAATAGATGGGAGTTCCTATATCTTCAGAGCATATCATGCTGTAAGAAGCCTGCGCACATCAAAGGGATTTCCAACAAACGCCGTCTATGGCTTTACCTCTATGATCTTTAAATTCCTAAAGGATTATAAGCCCAAATACCTGGCAATCGTCTTTGATTCAAAGGGCAAGACATTTAGAGACGATATATACCCCCTTTATAAGGCAAATAGGGGTGAGACACCCAATGAGCTTAAGATTCAAATCCCTAAGATCCGCGAGATTATTGATGCCCTTGGGATTCCACAGATTCAGATGGAAAGATATGAGGCCGATGACATTATGGGAACCATAGGGAAAAAGATGGAAGAAAATGGAGTAAGCGTCGTTTTCGTTACAGGGGATAAGGATTTCTGTCAACTTGTTTCCGAAAAGGTAAGCCTGCTTGACACGATGCGCAATAAGAAGACGGGCATCAAAGAGGTTATAGAAAAATTCAAGGTATCTCCCCAAAGAGTGATAGACGTTCTTGCACTTTCTGGAGATACAGTGGATAACATACCAGGGGTGCACGGCATAGGGGAGAAAACTGCCTCAGAACTCATAAGCAAATTCGGCTCCCTCGAAGGGGTTCTAGAAAACGTTGATAGGATTCCCAAGAGTCAGGGAGAGCTTATAAAAGCAGGCATTGAAAATGCAATCTTGAGCAAGAAGCTGGTTACAATAGAAACAAACGCACCAATAGAGGCAAGGCTTGAGGATTTTGAATATAAGGGGTTTAATAAAGAAAAACTAAGGAGGATTTTCGAAGAGCTAGAATTCAAGTCCCTCATTCGCGAATTAGGGGATCCCCCTGAGTCAGGTACAACTATGAGTGAACTCAAAGAGGGCGTAGTTTCATATAACAATTACCATCTGGTCTTATCCGAGGAAGAACTAGATAATGTAATTGAAAGAATCAGAGCCACCAAAGAAGTTTCGATAGACCTAGAAACCACATCTGCAAACCCCATGATGGCTGAAATTGTGGGGATTGCGCTTTCGCCAGCCTCCCACGAGGCCTATTACATCCCGGTGAACCATAGATCGGCAAATATTGATCCCTCTAAGCAACTCGAGGTCAGATATGTAATTCAAAAGCTAAAGCCTATTATTGAAGATGAGACAATAGGCAAGATAGGCCAGAATCTGAAATACGAATTCATAATACTGGAGCGATACGGACTCAATCTTAGGGGAATTTCCCATGATACTATGGTTGCCGCGCATCTCCTTGATTCATCGCGGCTGAGCTACAGCCTTGATGAGCTTGCAAAGTATTATCTAGGGCATAAGACAATTACGTACAAAGACATAACTGGGACGGGTAGAGACAAGATAAATTTCGAAGAGGTAGAATTAGAAAAGGCAAAGACATATGCTTGTGAAGATGCAGATGTAGCCATGATACTTAGCAAAAAACTCAACTCTCAGCTTGAGGAACTGAACCTTATCAGTGTGTTTAAAGACATTGAGCTTAAATTCATAGAGGTTCTTGCAAGAATGGAAATAAATGGTGTCAAAGTGGACTCTAAACTTCTTGAGAATATGTCGGTTGAGTTTGAAAGAGAACTAGAGAGGATAGCCAAAGACATTTACTCCGAGGTGGGGTTCGAATTTAATTTAAACTCTCCCATCCAACTAAGGAAGGTTCTTTTTGATAAATTGAGGCTTCCCAGGAAGAAGTTGACCAAGACCGGAGAGGCATCTACAGATGTTGAGGTTCTGGTAGAACTTGCTAAATTCCATCCCGTTCCTGAAAAGATGCTTCAGTATAGGGGGGTTTCAAAACTCAAATCCACATATGTTGATGCTCTACCTAAGCTCATAAATCCCAAGACAGGAAGGATTCACACATCATTTAATCAGACTGGAACCTCCACTGGGAGGCTGAGTTCAAGCGAGCCTAACCTCCAGAACATCCCCATAAAAACCCAAGAAGGAAAGAGGATAAGAGAGGCTTTTATCCCCGAAGACGGGTTTATTTTGCTTTCCGCCGATTATTCTCAGATAGAACTGAGGCTCCTTGCCCATTTCTCTGCGGACGATAGCCTTGTCGGCGCCTTTTTAGCCGGAAGCGACATTCACAGCCGCACGGCAGCAGAAATCTTCGGTGTCTCTGAAGACTTGGTATCACCCGAGATGAGGCGGCTTGCCAAGACCATAAATTTTGGAATCATATATGGAATAAGCCCATTTGGACTTGCAAAACAAATTGGAACATCAAACACGATTGCAAAGAGTTATATAGATGAATATTTCAAGCGTTATAGAAAGGTGAGAGCATACATGGAGAGGTCTCTTCACGAAGCTGAAAAGCAAGGATACGCCGTAACAATTCTTGGGAGACGCCGTCCAATTCCCGAGCTTAGATCAAAAGACAGAACAACAAGGGGATTTGGGGAGCGTACTGCAATTAACACACCCATTCAGGGTTCTGCCGCAGACATAATAAAAATTGCGATGATTAAAATCCACAATCAACTAAAGGGGTTTAAATCCCGTATGATCCTTCAGGTCCACGACGAGCTTTTGTTTGAAATACATGAGAGTGAGATTGACGAGATACCAAGGATGATAAAAAGAGAGATGGAGGGAGCATGGAAACTCAGGGTTCCGCTCCGAGTTGATATTGGGATGGGTAAAAACTGGGCAGAAGCACACTAGAAAACATGATACAGGATATAAACACATTATCCATCTCGCATCTTCGTATCTTAAATCTTCTTCATTTTTTACTAAATCCTTTGAAATTTTTTGATATGTATGTTAGCATCCTTGCTCTAGTATGAGAAGACTCTACATCCTATTCCTTACGTTTGTTCTCCTCCTCTCTACATGTCAAATCGTTTTTTCAAAAAGCGGTTCTGAGCTTTTCGAAGAGCTTTCGGAGATCATTCCAAAGAAGGCATCAAAAAATGGAAAACTCGGGATCCTCGTTGAATCTCTAAAGACAGACAAAAAGATATTCGAGTACAACTCCGACGAGCTTTTTATTCCCGCATCAAACGCAAAGGTAATAATATCTGTTGCAGCCCTTTCGATTCTTAAACCCGAATATAGGTTCAAGACCGAATTCTACTCGGGCGGAGAAATCTCAGGGGGCGTGCTATACGGCGGACTCTATATCAAGGGCTATGGAGACCCAACGCTCAACACCGAGCGTTTAATATCCATAGCCGATGAATTTAGGAAAATGGGCATAAAGCGAGTAAAGGGCGGAGTTATTGTGGACGATTCATATTTTGATGACGTTCGATACGGAAAGGGATGGAAAAAACAGTGGGAAGGAGACATCTATAGCCCTGCAATAAGCGCGCTTTCTCTTAACTACAACACCCTTGACCTAAATGTCTATCCATCAAGACTCGGTAGGATTCCGATTGTAAGCACGGAGCCAAAGGGTGCAAATATCAACATTATAAATAAAGCAGTTACAAGCAACAGAAGAAGTAGGCTCATGGCAGTTTGGCTCGAAGAGGGGAAAACAGTAATGGTTCAGGGAAGTATATCTCCACGGGTCTCCTCTTACACATTCAAATTAACAGTCGGAAATCCAGCCCTATACACGGGCAGCGTTTTTAAAGAAATCCTTGAAGAGGCTGGCATAGCTGTGGAGGGATTCGTATCTACAGGAGAGGTCCCTAAGTGGGCAAAGACTTTCTATACCAGTTTTTCCGATCCTCTTTACTTGATTATCGCCGAGTATAACAAAAACAGCGTAAACATCATAGGCGAAAATATAACCAAAACACTTGGGGCACAGCTCAAAGGGACTCCGGGAACATGGGACAAGGGAACACAAGTCGTCTCAGAATTCCTCAGTAAGATTGGTATAAAAGACGGGTTCGAGATAGTTGATGGCTCCGGGCTTTCCCCTCTTAATCGAGTTTCACCCCATGTCCTGACAGATGTTTTGAGGTACGCATATAAAAACCAATTTATTTCTTCTCAATTCCTCAACTCCCTTTCAATCGGTGGGGTAGATGGAACCCTTAAGAGGAGATTCAGAAGATCAGAGGTTGAAGGAAAGATTATGGCAAAGACAGGCCATCTAAATAACGTAAACACGCTCTCCGGATACCTCTTTACAAATAGTGGAGATGTGCTTGTGTTTTCGATACTGACAAACGGACTTGGCCAGAAGGCAAAGGAGATTCAAAATAACCTACTGGTAAGGCTTGTAGAGTGTTGTGACAATAACCACTACAGGATTGATTCAAATTTATGATTTCCATCATCCATATAGTAAAACCAAAGCCTATCCCTACTACTGTAGGCTCACTTTAGAGGCCGATTGAACAAGCCTTTCAAATTCCTCTATAGATAGAGTTTCAGCCCGTCTTTTACGGTCTATATCAGATATCTTTAGAATTTCATCTACCTTCTCTCTCGGAAAAATAGAGAGAAGGGAATTTCCGAGTATTTTCCTCCTTGATGAAAAGGCCGCCCTTACGATCTTTCTATAAAGTTCTCTATCCGAGATGCAAACCCTTGGGCTCTGAAGCGGTACTAGCTTTACAACAACTGAATGAACCTGAGGGCGTGGCCAGAAGGCTTCCGGCGGGACATGCAGTTCAATAGTTGGATACATATAGGTTTGAATGAGAACCGAAAGCGAGCCATATTGCTTGCTCCCCGGAGAGGCACAAATCCTCTCTCCGACCTCACGCTGAACCATAATTGCCAAAAGCGAGAATATATCCACCTCTTCAATAAGCTTAATGAGAATCGGAGAGGAGACGCTATAGGGCAGGTTTGAGACGAGCTTAATCTTATTTCCCCCGTAAAATTCCCTAAAATTAATTTGAATGGCATCTCCGAATATAATCTCCACGTTTTTTATATGAGAAAGGGTTTGGCTAAGTATTTCCGAGAATCTCTTATCCTTCTCAACTGTCACCACCCTCTTTACCCTTTCGGCTAAAAAAACCGTTAGTGCCCCAAGCCCAGTGCCAATCTCTATTACCTCGTCATCCTTTGAGAGCTCTGCAATCCCCCCAATGCATTCAAGTACATAGGGGTCCTTTATAAAACTCTGACCAAGGCTTTTTCTGGCACGTATTTTCTGAGATCTGAAAAATTCCTTTGGGAAAGGGGATCGCATTTTTTATAATACACCCGCATGATTATATCACTCTGATAATCTAACCAACAATGCAAGTAAGGAATTCAATACAACGTCAATACCCTTACAAGCCATAAATCACGGAAAGCCTTCTGAGGGCTAACTCACGACTTCTTTAAGAAGGATATCCCCATAGTGAATAACCCTATTTCTTCCGAGGCGCTTTGCTTCGTAAAGGGCACGATCAGCCTTTTCAATTAGAGAATCCTCAGTAGATGTAGATGAGTTCTCAGCATATGTAGAAATACCCATTGTTAGAGTAACGCGTATCTCTTGTCCTTTAAATCTTAAAAGCATACCCTCCGTTCTCTGTCTTATTTTTTCGGCTACCCTTTTTGCACCATTTTCACTTGTGTGGGGAAGGATAATGGCAAATTCGTCCCCTCCATACCTTGCCAGTATGTCTATGCGCCTTAACTCTTCAGAGATCGCTTGAGCTAAGGATTTAAGAACCATATCTCCCACCTGATGGCCATAAGTGTCGTTTAGCTGTTTGAACTTATCCACATCCACCAGAATGAGTGATACATTTTCTGGAAATCTCTTGGAGCGGGCAAGCGCCTCAGAGAGCCTTTCATGAAAGTATCTATAGTTATAAAGCCCCGTAAGTCCATCCGTTATGGCAAGCTCTTTTATCTTGATATAGGCAAGGGAATTTGATATGGCTTTAGCTGCCTCTTGGCTCATTATCTCAGCTAGGCTCCTTTCTCCCTCGTTAAAAACCCTCTTCGTTTTTCTACCTATTATAATGCAACCAAGTATATTCTCCTCTTCATCCTCCTGTGTTTTTGGTTCGGTAAGGAGATATATTAAGATTGATTTTATGTCCTTAATTCCACATGCAAAATCTATTTCCTTTCCCAACACACTTCTATATTTCTCTCGTGCTGAAAAGTCCTCTGAGTAGAAGTACCTCTTGGTCTCAACGACCAGTCCTATTAAGGTATCGTAATGGGGAACTATTTTGCCCTCAATATCTTCTCGTCTTTCTCTACCCACTCTTTTTAAGATACTTGTATTCTTCTCTCTATCTAAGAGTGTTATTGCTAAAGTATCCGCTTCAAGAACTCTACCTAGAGTATCTACCACGTGGTTAAATATAACATCAAGCTCCAGTGTAGAACTAATCTTCTTAGTAAACTCATAGAAAGAGGTAAGTTCCTTTGAACTCAGTTGAATCTTTTGAGAGAGATGGTATTTATTAATTATTGACACAACCCTGCCAGAAACGAGAGAGACAATCCGCTTCTCCTTCTCTTCAAAGGCATCTTCCTTTAGACTATCAACCAAAAGTATACCTATGGGTTCACATCCGAAAGCCTCTTCCTCTTCAACAACAAGAGGGACGGCAAGAAATGACTTTACGGGAACATCTTTTGCATAATAGATTAGATTCTCTTTGCGATTTTTCACATTGCCTACTAGAATTGGAGTCTTCGTCTTTATTACCCATCCAAGGTATCCAGAGCGAATGTTAAGCCGCTGGTCCTTATCTATGCACTTTTCGCTACTCGATATGAAATCTCCAATCTCAAAAAGACCGTCTTTTGTCCTTATATAAAGTACTATAGTATGAGCAGACACAAGCTCACTTAGTATCTCTATTGAGTCCCTTATTTCACTCCAGAGCTTCTTATTGTCTCTGGAGCTAAACTGAATTATTTCTATCTCTCCTCTTGGCCTACTTGTAATCGAAATCGGCTCGAATGTCCTTTTTGCACCCTTTACTCCTATCTTTTTACTTCCACTCCTAAAATAGCTTTTTACCATACCAGATGCTTTATAGATTATGGAAGAGACAATAAGCAACCCAAACATGGCCGAATATTTATTGAAACTCCTGAAGGCACCTTTGTAGATCAAGAACAAAGCTATAACAAATAGGGTAAAAATGTAGATTTTACCAGGGTTATGGAACAAAAGGCTAAGATTATTCCTCAAACTTATAGACCTTTTCACCTTGTTTAATCATCCCCAACTGTTCTCTTGCTACCTTCTCTATGTAGAGCTTGTCATTTTTGAGACTCTCTATTTTCTTGCGAAGATCATCATTGGCGTTTTTAAGCTCTCCAGTCTTATCCTTTATTCTCTGATTTTCTCTATAGAGTGCGTCGAATTCAGAGAACTCCTTTGCAAATGCATATATAGTGACTAAAGTCAAAGTCATTACTAATGCTACTCTCAAGATTAATTTTTTCATGTTAGAAAAGCAGCATCCCTCCCGATATAAATGGATTTGTCTCTTTCTCAGTCCCGATTGTTGTAAATGGGCCATGACCCGGATATACCCTATACGAAGGGGGAAGCGTCATGAGTTTCGTCTTTATTGACCGAACAAGCTCCTGCATTGAGGTTCCACCTGTAAGGTCTACTCTTCCTACGCTTCCCGCAAAAAGCGTATCCCCAGTAAAGACGTGGTTATCAATTAAAAGGCATATTCCACCATATGTATGACCAGGTGTATGAATTACCTTTGCCCTATATTTCCCAATCTCGATTATATCTCCCTCTTGAATGTATTTATCAATCTTTGGAACCTTGACCCGGCCAAATTCAGGAAACCGCCTTGCAGACTCCGGCAGAGCCTCAAGGACGGGCTCCTCTTTTGGATGAAGATAAAATTCAGCTCCGAGAGCCTGCTTTGCATAATCTACACCTGCCGCATGATCTATATGGGCATGTGTATTTACAATCTTTCTAACGTTTAATCCCAATCTATCTACCTCTTCGATGACATCTCTGACTTGGCTCCCGGGATCTATTAGAATCCCTTCCTTTGTCTCTTCATCTCCAATTATATAGCAATTAGTAAGAAAAGACCCACCAGGTATACACCTAATCAGCATCGGTTACCTCGTAAACTATCTTTCCCCGTATTTAATCAAAAAGTCTCTAAATTCCCCGGTGTACGGCTCCCAGCTTACATCCACATAAGTCACACAAGCATCTGGCGGCCCAGTATAAGACCACTCGATTAGGGCATTGAGATCTTCTTCATCGCCCTCCGCAACGATTTCTACCGTTTTATCCGGTCTATTTCTCACCCACCCTGTAAGCCCAAGCTCTTTTGCTTTCTCCTGAGCCGATGCCCTGTAGAAAACCCCCTGAACTTTGCCGTGAATGACCAGATGTACTCTCCCCTTTGCCATTCCACAATGGTCAGATTACCAAAATGGGAATTTACTGTCAATATGATTTCTCTGTCCCTGATAATAGAGATTGATTCTATAGGAAGACAGTTGAAAAGTTTTTAAAGATGCTTAGAATTAATTAATGGAGGAGGTTAGTGTAAATGGGTATAGATGATTTTGATGACTTTGATTATGAGAGTCCGGGTAATTATAAGGGCTTTGACCTTTCCGAAATCGAGGATAAAGACCTGTCTAGCTTAATCGAGAAGATAGATTTAATACATAAGAACCTAAAAACCATAAAGGAGCTATGCAAAAAACTCATTTCAATCTACGAACACGAACCTACAAAACAAAGTCTAGAGAAGCTAAAAGCAATAGAGCCCGATGTTCATCAGACGATTATGGAAGAAGCGATAAAACTTTACGGAGATGATAGGGGTAAGGAATTCGTTGAGCTTATAATTGGCAGACTAGATGAAGACTCTTTAAAGCTACAAATATCCAAGGCAAAAGCCTTTATAATATCCTATGAGAGACAGTTTGAGGATGAAGACGTAGAGCCGATTCATCCCTCTGAATTTCAGAATACCGATGTATTTAAAACGATGCAGAAACTCACAGGAGGCAAGAACCCCCTTCCTGACCTCACATCGGGATAAAGGCCTTTACAGGTAAGAACCGATAGTGTGTAACTATCATTACGACTATTGTAGAAAGTAACCCGTCTACAACAATCGCAGGTAAAAAGAAGCCCTAGGATAGAATCTATACCTTCGGTAAGATTAAGGCTTTTTACCACTTAAGAATCTAGTCTTGTGTGTCAATAGCAAATCCCTTAGAATAGATACTGGACTAGAGAAAAGAACACCACAAAAGAGGGATGAATGGGATGTCGGGCAGAGAAAGGAAAAGGAATTTGTGGAGCCAGATATCATCAAAATGCGGGGCATCACTCTATATATATAGGATGACTGTGCAAATCTGTCCTTTTGGTAAGGAGTGCGACTAAAACCAATACATCCGGTCTTTAGAACAGGGGGAACTTAATGGGGGGTTCCCCCTTGTATTATTCTAGCTAAGAGAAAAGAAGAACCAGCCTCTTTTAAGGCAATTTTCTTCGCCGTGAGGATCGAGTTAGCATGAGGGTAAAATCATAACAAAAAATCGGTATCAGAGAAGAAGGCAACTACTCTTGAGATCGCTCTGTTACCTCACTACTTGCAATGAGCGATGATGGGTTAACCAAATTTCGAGGCGTCCTTCCGTTTAGTGCCATAATAACATTTTCTACTGCCATCTCTGCCATCCTTTCTCTCGTTTCCTGAGATGCACTTCCAAGGTGTGGAAGAAGAACAACATTTTTTAATCCCAGTAGCTCCTCTTCCACAATCGGCTCTCTTTCATAAACGTCAAGCCCTGCTCCCCAGATAATTCCTTCTTTCAGTGCAAGGGCGAGCTCTTTTTCCTTTATAATCTGTCCACGCCCAACATTTACAATCACAGATGTTCTTTTCATCTGTCGAAATTCCTGAGTGCCAAAACGTCCTTTGGTATCTTCATTAAGTGGTGCTGTTATAATGAGAAAGTCCGATTTCCTAAGTAGGTTGGGAAAATCCACATATATTGCCTTAATTTCCTCCTCTGCCTCTCTGTTTCTATTTCTATTGTGATATATAACGTCCATATCAAAGCCCCTGGCTCTCCTGCCCACAGCCGCGCCAATCCGTCCCATCCCGTATATCCCCATAGTTTTTCCGTATACATCCAGCCCCATAAGAAGCGATGGTCTCCACCCTATGAATCTCCCTTCCTTAACAAAGGAATCTCCCTCTATCACCCGCCGGGAAACAGAGAGAACCAAAGCCCATGCCAAATCCGCCGTTGTTTCTGTAAGAATACCAGGTGTATTCGTAACGAATATCCCCTTTTTCGTAGCATAGGAGATGTCAATGTTCTCAGTACCAACGGCACAGTTTGAGACAATCCTTAAATTAGGGCACAAATCAATAAGGGTTCTATCCACCCTATCGGAGAGCATTGCAATTAGAGCGTGGGCATCTTTTGCACCCTCCATCAGTTCTTCCCTATTGGGTGCACGCTCTTCGGAAAACACCTCAACATAAAAACCCCTTTTCAGGATTTCCACGGCATTTCCGGGAAGATTAGCAGTTATAAAAACCTTTTTCATCCATTAAATTCATAGAATTTTATTTTCAAACCCTTTCTCTGTGCTCTCTACACGCCGGTTAGTGTTTTGTCCAAATCTATTTCTCAAACGGATCGGGGATGTCGGGATGCCAGAGTTTAAAGTGATTTTTGTGATTCTCTGTATATGCCCCTGGCGGATAGAACTCATCATAGAAATCCAAATCAAGATGGTGAGCCTGAACCATAAATCTGAGAAACATCGGGTCTGAAAAGGCAGGAAATCTACCATATGTATCGTATACATAGTTACAAATATCCTTTACAACCTGGATTTCATCCTTACTCGGCCTCTCAATCTCCCGTATCACACCCTCTGGGTTTAGGTATGGCATTTTGTGCGAAGCCCAGTTACTCCATTTCATATCATTAAGGGCTTCGACAGCCTCCCCCATATCTTTGTAATATGGGGGACAGAAGGCCTCAAAGAGACCGTCTTTGCCAACCGCCACGGGGCTCGGATTTCCAGTTTCGCCCTTTATCTTAGGGGTTATAAATCTAAACCCAAGGCCCCTATACATAGGGGTTCCACCCAACATAAACATGCTCGCAAACCCACTAAAGAGCCACCCTCCAAGCCCAAGGGTTTGAAGTGCAAGCACCATATTCTGACCCATAAAAGCCTGTTCTGCAATGTACCCATTTGCAAACCTAATCTCGGCCTCAATAAGGGGCATTTTCTTACTCTCATCAATGAATCCCTTTTTCACCCATCCCGCCGTTCCCGGGAGCCTGAGTCCGTGGAGCTCATCTACAAAGTTAAATCTGTGGTCGGGCCTCATGTAGAAAAAGTAGAGATTAATTATACAGGCTGACAGGTCTGTAACGGGCATAAAAACGGTTGTCCCCGGCTTATTAACATTCCAGAGATTATGTCCGGCAATTCCGGGCGGACGATTCGGGAGATCGGCCCGTCTGTCTTCAAGCTTCACCCTCGACTCCCTAAACAACTCGAGGATCCTATCTATTCTCTCCTCCCGACTTAGTGCCTCAAGCCCCCTAAAATCATCTGGCTTTTTATCGTGCATCTTTATCATGTAAGTGCCTTCGTCGTTTGTGTAGAAAAGCTCGGTTCTGTGGACGTCACCCAATGCCGGAATGGTCTTACTTGTAAACTGCATCTCAAGGTCAAGTCCAACATGAGGCGGAAAATCGGAAAGATTAATACTTTTTATTCCGAGCCCAGTCCAAACCAATATAGCCTCTTCAAGCTCTGTAAGCGGAACGGGCTTATGCTTTGATTTGTATTTAAGTGGTCCTCTTTCGATCTCCATCCCTAGCCCAAATCTTCTTGACCTCCTTTGAAAAACCGCATCATAGAACCTGTAATCAATTGCGACATCAAGCCCTTTTGGATACTTGCTCATCTTTGTCTTCCCTCTTTGCTGTTTAATTTTTAGATTCTAGTTTAGCAAATGTATTTTACTTTATCCAATGGTTTTAATATGAGTGCATCAAAAAATGAGAATGGAGAAAGGCACTAAACCGCGATCTATCCTGGTTATACAATAAATAAAATTGACAACCCAAAGCGACTAGTGTTAGATTCATTTATCATGCCAGAAGATAGAGAAAGGCTAAGACAGATTCTTAAAAAGAACTCAGTGATCATCGGCAAATTTAAGCTCTCATCGGGAAAAGAGAGTAATTATTACATAGACGCCAGGCTCACTACCCTAAATCCTGAAGGGGTTTATCTCGTGGGGAAGATATTTCTTGACGAGATTCTTACGAACTCCGAAATTATAGCCGTGGGAGGACCATCAATTGGAGCAGACCCTATTGTTGGAGCGATTCTGGCTTTAAGCCATCAGGGCGGACACCCGATTCGCGGTTTTCTTGTGAGAAAAGAGGAAAAGCAACACGGAATGGGAAAATTAATAGAAGGAAACTTAATGTCTGGAGATAAAGTGGCAATTGTTGAAGACGTTGCAACCACAGGTGGGTCAATTCTAAAGGCAATTGATGCCGTAGAGGATACTGGAGCAAATGTCGAAAAGGTTCTGGTCATAGTAGATAGAGAGGAGGGAGCTAGAAAGGTATTGGAAGATATAGGGTACGAGTTCTTCTCTATATTTAAAATCGGAGAACTGGTTTAATTTAGTTATTTGCAAAATTCAAAAACATATATCGAGCCACCTTAGCAATAATAGGCACATATCATATTACAATTTTTGTCAATTTATCTAACCTTAGATTAATCTCTAAGAATCTCAGCTACTTATGTTCTGACTCTTTCGGCATAAAAGTTGCAGATTGCATAATGATACCGGCAACTTATAAATCGAGGAAAGGAGCGAAGGGGACATGAAAGGGTCATTTAGTCTTAACAAAATCCTTCTGGCATTATTTGGCATCTTAATAATAGGATCTCTTCTCCTATCTAAAACCTGGGCAGACAGCGGCCCTAATCACCAGACCTTTCAAACACGGGCCATTCAGTTAGGAACAACCGGTGGGAATATCAACGATATAAGCTCTTCATTTTGTTGTAGTGGAACACTGGGTGCTCTGGTGCAGAACTCCGGTGGAGTGCAGTTCATCTTAAGCAACAACCACGTTTTGGCAAGAACCAACAAAGGAATAATTGGAGAAAGCATAATCCAACCTGGGCTCATTGATCAGATACCGGTGTGTTCTCAGGATGTACTAGACACCGTGGCTAATCTCTCCGCATTCAAAAAAATTAAGTTTAGGTTTGGAGCTACAAATACAATTGATGCAGCTATTGCCCAAGTCGTCTCAGGGGCAGTTGATCCAAGCGGCTCAATACTAGATATCGGACAGGTAAGCAGCTCAATCATAGCCCCCGCCGTAGGGATGAGCGTTAAAAAAAGCGGCCGCACAACAGGACTAACTACAGGGACAATTAAGTCGGTTAATCTTACGGTGAGTATTACATATGATAAGCGATGTGGCATTGGAAATCGGACTGCCCTGTTTGTCAATCAAATCGGCATCAGTCCCGGAGGTTTTAGCGCGGCTGGTGATTCCGGATCCCTAATCGTTGAGGATGTTGGAACGTGCCCCCGCGCTGTCGGACTCCTTTTTGCGGGAAGCAGTAGCATTACGATTGCCAATCCCATTGGAAACGTTTTAAATGCATTTGGTGTCAGCATGGTAGGATGCCCAGCCAGCGCGAGCCAGACGGCAAGCCCATTGCAGGGATTGCCATTAGATTCTCCGGCCATAGCGAGTGCAAATCAAGTAAAGAGCCAACACGAGCAGGCCCTTCTAAGCATCTCCGGTGTATTGGGAGTAGGAGTAGGGGTTTCTCAAAAGGCCCACAACCAAGGAGTCATACACATCTATGCGGAAAAAGCAACCAATGAACTCATAAAGGCTCTGCCTAATCAGATAGAAGGCATTCCTATAGAGGTTATTGAAACCGGGGAGATTCTAGCCTTCTAGCGTTATCTGGGGCAAATGGCTGAACAAGGGACTGATATAAAAAAGAGAAGCAACTTCTGTGCAGCTACATCGGCAAGACCAATTTGTAATCAAACCAGGTGATTGGCTGCCAAGTATCACACTCAACCAGAATGACAATAGCGGGATTTATGAAACTGCTTCTAATATTCGCTTCTGTCGCTCCGATCTTATTTAAACGCCTTTACCTTCTGCAACCCGCGAGTTATATAACTTATCAAAAGGCAATTTATTGTATATATTATAACTTACCAATTCATCACACTCCTTAAACAATACAAATGAAGCTCGCAACCCGCGAAATTATAAGAGAGATAGATAGGATTTCCATTGAAGAATATGGAATCCCCGGACTCATTCTAATGGAAAACGCAGGACGCGCTGTGGCAAAAGTAGTGATTCAAGAATTCCCTCAATCAAAAAGAATCGCAATCTTTGCCGGAGGCGGAAATAATGGAGGAGACGGATTTGTAGTATCAAGGCATCTCATTTCAAATGGATTAGATGTAACGACATATCTTACATCAGAGCCTCAAAAATACAGGGGCGATGCGCTTACGAACTTTGAGATTCTGCGCAAGATCGGGGGGAAATTAGTAGATATTAGAAACGGCCTCTCGCATTACCAAGAGGCAGATGTAATTATTGATGCGCTCTTTGGAACAGGACTTGACAGGGAAGTTGAAGGATTCTATAGAGACGTAATTGAATTTATAAACTCTCAACCCGTCCCACGCATTGCAGTAGATATTCCATCGGGACTCAATGCAGATACGGGATTCCCACTTGGGGTCTCTGTAAAGGCTGATATTACAGTAACATTTGTCATTCCAAAAATCGGGCTTACCATCTATCCGGGAATAGACTACGCAGGAAAGGTTTATGTGGCGGATATTACAACACCAAAATCCCTCGAAAAGGATATTTCATCCGATCTCATCACCTATGATACAGTCCAAAGAATAATAAAACCGCGCCATAAAGACACCCACAAAGGCACATACGGACACCTCTTTATACTCGCCGGCTCACCTGGGAAGACAGGTGCGGCAACACTTGCCGCACAGGGCGCACTGAGGGCAGGAACAGGACTCGTTACGGTCGGGATTCCAAGGAGTCTAAATCCTATCATAGCCCAAAAATTAACTGAAGCGATGACCGAGCCTCTGCCCGAAACCGAAAGCGGTACCTTTGGAAGAGAATCAATTGAGGCAACCTTAAAGGTCATATCATCAAGAAAAACCGCCCTTGCATTGGGACCCGGGATCTCTACAACACAGGATACGGCAGAGTTTCTCTATGATATACTCAAGAACTCTTCTATCCCGATTGTTGCAGATGCAGATGGGATTACACTGATTGCCCAAAATCTGAGAATTTTAAAAGAAATTAAGGTCCCCCTTGTTCTTACTCCTCACCCTGGTGAGATGTCTCGATTAATCGGTAAAACAGGAGAAGAGGTGCAGAGAAACCGGATCGGCATTGCTAGGGATTTCTCGTCTATGTATAATGTCTACACCGTGCTAAAAGGCGCAAGAACTGTGATTTCAACCCCTGATGGGAGGGTGTTTATAAACCCCACGGGCAATCCAGGGATGGCTTCAGGCGGTATGGGAGACGTCCTTACTGGCATTATAGGTGGATTTTTGGCCCAAGGATATAACCCGGCAGATGCCTGCATCTTAGGTGTCTTCTCTCACGGTTTATCTGGAGATTTGGTTGCCCATGAAAAGGGAGAGGCCGGGATTATTGCAGGCGATGTCGTCAACACCCTACCCAAGGCACTCAGAGAGATCCTCCAGGGGAAAGAAAAGGAATTTTTCTATAGAGTTCACTAATTCCATAACCCATGTTAGAGATTCTTCATATTCATGTGTTAAAAGAAGAAGACACTATTAAACTCGGAGAGGTCCTTGGGAGATTACTCAGACCCGGCGACATAGTCGCCCTAAAAGGAGGGCTGGGAGCAGGAAAAACGGTTTTGGTAAAGGGCATTGCGAAGGGCTTAGGCATAAAAGAAGAGCCAAACAGCCCTACATTTGTCATTATGAATGCCTACAGAGGAAGGGTTCCGCTTTATCACTTTGACCTCTATAGGGTCTCAGGTAAAAAAGAACTCGAAGGAATCGGGTATGAGGATTATTTCTTTGGCGATGGGGTTACGGTTGTTGAATGGGCAGATAGAGTAGAAGAGATTTTTCCAGAAAGCGCAATAGAGATAGAGATTAAGATCCCTACAAAAAATACGAATTCAGAAACGGCGCGTGAGATTAAACTCAAAGGAGAGGAAAAGTGGCTCTCATTGTTCAGAAGTACGGCGGAACGAGTCTTGCCAATGTAGACAAGATAAGGCAGGTTGCAAACCATATAATCAGGACGAAAAAAAGGGGAAACGACGTTCTGGTAGTCGCCTCCGCAATGGCTGGGGAAACAGACCGTCTGATAAGGCTTGCGCGCTCAATTATGGACCCGCCTGATGAAAGGGAGTTGGATGTAATCACATCGAGCGGAGAGCAGGTGTCTTCAGGTCTTCTTGCTATGATGATTAAATCTCTGGGACATGACGCTGTGTCTTTTCAAGGGCATCAGGTGAGGATTATTACCGACAATGCACATTCAAAGGCAAGAATAGTCAAGATAGACGATGAAAAGATAAAAAGGGCGCTTTTGGCTGGGAAGATCGTAGTTGTAGCGGGATTTCAGGGCGTAGATGAAGATGGAAATGTTACAACCCTGGGACGCGGCGGATCAGACCTTACAGCCGTTGCTCTTGCCACGGCGCTTCGTGCTGATGCCTGCGAGCTCTATAAAGACGATGTAGATGGGATTTATACAACAGACCCCGGGATTTGCAGTAATGCTAGAAAGCTCAAAAAGATCTCCTATGATGAGATGCTTGAGATGGCGAGCCTTGGATCGAAGGTGCTACAGGCAAGGGCAGTCGGTTTTGCAAAGAAATTTCGCGTCCCAATCCATGTGCGCCCCACATCGAGACCGGATGACGAAGGAACATGGGTTGTAGAGGAGGCAGAAATGGCAGAGATGGAAGACATTGTAATATCCGGTGTAACCTATGATAAAAATCAGGCAAAGATTACAATAATGCAGGTTCCCGACCGCCCGGGAATAGCGGCAAAGCTCTTTACACCAATTGGCAATGAAGGAATAGTCGTCGATATGATTGTACAGAATATCAGCACCGAAGGGTACACGGATATGACATTTACTGTGCCAAGAACGGATTTTAAAAAGGCGCTGAGAATCACAGAAGAGGTGGCAAAGGAACTCGGTGCAAAGGGCGTAAACTCAAATGACCGTATTGCTATGATCTCGCTCGTCGGGGTAGGAATGAAAACGCACTCTGGGATTGCGTCGCGCATGTTTTCCGCACTCGCGCGTGAAGGAATAAATATTATGATGATAAGTACATCTGAGATAAAGGTCTCGTGCGTAATAGACGAAAAATACACAGAGCTTGCAGTGCGTGCACTTCACGATGCCTTTAACCTAGGAGAAGAAAGATGACAGAAAGAATAGTAAAGATCTATGATGTAACACTAAGAGACGGAACCCAGGGAGAAAATATAGCATTCTCAGTTCAGGATAAAATCCGTATCGCATATAAACTAGATGAGTTGGGTATACACTACATAGAGGGCGGATGGCCAGGGTCAAATGAGAGGGACGAGGGGTTTTTTAAGGAGGCAAAAAGGCTGAAGCTAAATAAATCTAAGATCGCGGCCTTCGGGAGTACAAGGAGAGCAGATAAAAGTTGCGATATAGACGGGAATATTCAAGCCCTGCTCCACGCTGAAACCCCAGTCGTTACAATCGTGGGAAAAAGCTGGGATTTCCATGTAAAGGAGGCCCTTAAGATACCACTTGAAGAGAACTTAGAGATAATCCACGACTCGGTTTCGTATCTAAAAGAGAGGGTGAATGAGGTCTTTTTTGATGCCGAACACTTCTTTGACGGATATAAAAGAAACCCAGAATACACAATCAGGGCAATTAAAGCCGCTCTT
This sequence comes from uncultured Spirochaetia bacterium, assembly GCA_964389705.1. Classification (GTDB taxonomy): domain Bacteria; phylum Desulfobacterota_D; class UBA1144; order Nemesobacterales; family CSP1-2; genus PSLL01. Next base: position 24,589 of record CAYMEO010000003.1, on the reverse strand, counting down.
GATGCCGGAGCGGATTGCCTAGTTCTTTGCGATACAAACGGCGGAACCCTTCCCTGGGAGATTGAGTCTACGATAAGGGATGTAATTTCAAGGCTGGGAAATCCCTCTCTTGGAATCCACACACACAACGACAGTGAATTAGGGGTTGCAAACACACTCTATGCTGTAAGGCTCGGGGTATGCCAGGTTCAGGGAACAATAAACGGATATGGTGAAAGATGTGGAAACGCAAACCTCTGTTCGATTATCCCAAATCTCAAGATAAAGCTGGGAATAAACTGTATTAGCGATGATGAGATTAAAAGATTGTATGAGGTCTCTCACTTTATACATGAGCTTACAAACCTTCCTCCTATAAAGAAGCTCCCATTTGTAGGGGAAAGCGCATTTGCGCACAAGGGCGGATTGCACGTAAGCGCGGTTATGAGGAAATCGGAGACCTACGAACATATAAATCCGGAGTTTGTGGGAAATAGAAGACGGGTTCTTGTCTCTGACCTCTCTGGAAAGAGCAATATCCTCTATAAGGCCAAGGAGCTTGGGATTGAGCTCGACCCAAATGATAAGAATGTGCAGAGGATCCTCAACGAGCTCAAGAAGCTAGAGAATCAGGGATACGAGTTTGAGGGGGCAGATGCATCATTTGAACTCCTTATAAGAAAGATCCTTGGACAGTATAAGAAGCACTTTGAGCTTAAAGGGGCAAGGATAATCGTAGAAAAGCACAGAGACGATGAAGAGCCGATTTCAGAGGCCACAGTCATTGTCCAGGTAGATGGTGTAACGGAGCACACAGCGGCAATTGGAAACGGCCCCGTAAATGCACTTGATAATGCACTTCGCAAGGCTCTTGAGAAATTCTATCCTGTGCTAAGAGAGATTAAGCTCAAAGACTATAGAGTCCGAGTTGTATCAACAGGAAAGGGAACTGATGCACTGGTAAGAGTCCTTATTGAATCGGGAGACGGCGAAAGCAACTGGGGCACAGTCGGAGTCTCAGAGAATATAGTAGAGGCAAGCTGGAAGGCCCTTGTTGATAGTATTGATTACAAGTTGCTAAAAGACGAGGCAAAGAGAGCAGCGAAGGCTAGAGGGTAATTGCCAAGGTCTCCGCTTGTTTCAAGCAGTCATAAAAATAACTGGGCGAATAATATCATACGCCCCCTCCCGGGCAATGACCAGCCGGAGAATATACAAAATCTTTAATTTAAGATAGCTGTAAGTCTTAATATTTTCCTCTCTATTCTCTATATATCAATTTGCGGTTTTATTTCAATGGACTTTATTTGTCCTGTTATCAATTAGTCCAAAAACAATACTAAATCGTTTTGGATACTCTAATTCTCCGATTTATCTGTATCCTCCAACTCTAAATGAAATTTATGGAGAAATCGGTGTACTAGCGGTGCAAAAAGGACGGCAGCTGTTGAGAGAAATGCTACACCACTATAGAGCGCATAAAAAGTGGCAAATAACTTCCCAGAAGTGGTATTTATCTGATTTACAGGCCCCATCCCTGTTAGAATCATTGCAGCGTTTAATACGGCATCTACCCATGGAAGACTGAGTGTTTCATGATACCCGAATGTGCCCATTGCGAGTGATATAACAACAAGCCCCAAAGCAATACCAGTACTCCACATAAGACGAGCAATAAAGGCAGATCGTGGAAGCAATTTGTCTTTTCGGTGCTCAAACATAATGGCTCATCCTCCTTAAAGTGTTTTTCATATTCTCGATCAAATAGGAGTTGGGACAAATATGAAAGATTGATAAACCCAGGTATGGATTATGGCTCGGACAAAGTCATACCATAGAATAAAATCCACAGTCAAGGTCTGACCAAGAGAGCCCTTCATCTTGTGCAAATTTACCCACCTATCGCGGTATATTACTATGCAGACATGTATAACTTTTGGGCATCTCCCTTATAATCCACTATAAAAATTGGATTAACAATCACCGAAGGTACTGGTATAAACATTGCGATAAAAATACACAACTAGGAGGTTAACAGAGGTATATGAAAGCAGTTGTCTTTTACAGAGTTGGTGATATTCGCCTTGATGAGGTTCCCGAACCAAAGATTCTAGAGCCTACTGATGCCATAGTTCGCCTCACTGCAAGCGCAATCTGCGGAACCGATCTACACATGATACGTGGAACAAAAAGCGGAATGAGGCCAGGCACAATCCTAGGACATGAGGGGGTAGGTATTGTTGAAGAGATTGGGAAGGGGATACGAAATCTGAGGGTTGGGGATCGGGTTGTTATTCCCTCTATCATTGCCTGTGGATTTTGCCCATACTGTCGTGCCGGATACTATGCTCAATGTGATAATGCCAATCCCAATGGACCTAAATCTGGCCCTGCCTTTTTTGGTGGACCAGAAGGGAGCGGGGTATTCAATGGTCTTCAGGCCGAGAAGGCTCGCATTCCTTATGCCAATGTTGGGCTCTTTAAACTCCCCGACGATATAATAGATGATCAGGCAATAGTTATATCCGATATTCTACCTACCGGCTACTTTGGAGCAAAACTAGCCGAGATTCATCCAGGTAACACGGTTGCGGTTTTTGGATGCGGTCCAGTTGGCCAGTTTGTCATTGCAAGTGCCAAGCTCCTTGGAGCCGGTCGTATTCTGGCAATTGATACAATTCCCTCACGCCTTGAGATGGCGCAATCGCAAGGAGCCGAGATAATAGACTTTAATTCCGACGATCCAATCGAGTTGATACAACAGCTCACCGGCGGTATAGGCGTTGACTGTGCTATAGATGCAGTTGGTGTTGACGCAGAACGCCCACATCAGGGTCCTGCCGCTAATAAGACAGGAGATCAGGGAGAAAGATTCGAGGAAGAGATTGAGGAGGTTGCCCCTGAGACCAACCCCCATGGTAACTGGCATCCGGGTGATGCCCCCTCTCAGGCCCTGTCATGGGCGGTCGAGGCCTTAGCAAAGGCAGGAACCCTCTCTATTATCGGTAGCTATCCTCAAACAGCCCGATTCTTTCCCATAGGCATTGCACTCAATAAGAATATAAAGGTCAATATGGGAATCTGCAATCACCATAAGTACATCCCTTTACTCATCAATATGGTTCGTGTTGGCACTATTGATCCATCACAGGTTCTCACCCATGTTGAACCCCTCACCGCGGCTATTGACGCATATAAGGCCTTTGATGAAAGACAACCGGGATGGATTAAGGTAAAGCTTGAGTCCAGCGGTCTAAAAAAATAAGTTTTATTAGAAATTAGACATATTACTGTTTACAATTAATAGAGCCTAGTCAAAATCTAAACTCAGGTAACAAGAAGAATGAAACTGAAGGTTGGGATTCTAGGGGCTACAGGTTACACAGGAGTTGAGCTAATTAGGCTGCTGTTGAGACATCCGGAGGTTGAAATCTCATGGCTCACATCTGAGAAGTTCTCCGGGAAGAAGATATGTGAGGTCTTTCCACAGTTTCGAGAGTTTTTAGATATAGAGTGCACCAAAATAGCTCAAATGGGAAACCTCAGTAGGGTTGACCTAGCCTTTTCATGTCTTCCTCATGGCACATCAGTGCATTTTGTAAGAAAACTCATACAGTCCGGAGCGCGTGTGATTGATTTCAGTGCAGACTTTAGAATCAAGGATTCAGCCACATATGAAACCTGGTATAAATCCAAACACGTCTACAGAGATCTCCTCAAAGAAGCTGTATATGGCCTTCCAGAGATCTATAGAGAAAAGATAAGGGATGCAAGACTCGTTGCAAATCCGGGCTGCTTCTCAACTGGGGTCATTCTCGGATTGGCTCCACTACTCTCAAAGGGTCTTCTGAAAGATTCCGTAATTGTAGATTCAAAATCAGGTATCACAGGTGCAGGGAGGGCACCGTCGCTTGATGTCCATTACTCCGAGGCTAGCGAATCTGTTTCGGCATATGCAGTAAAAGGACACCGTCAGAAACCTGAAATGGAACAGGAAATCTCAAATCTGGGAGGCACCTCAATTGGCGTTACCTTTATTCCATATATGATTCCTATTAACCGAGGGATATTAACAACTATGTATACTAAACTCAAAGAAGAAAGGAGCGAAGAAATCATTGTGGAATTGTATAGACAGTATTACGGCGAAAGCCCTTTTGTTAGAATCTATAAGAAAGAGAAGTTCCCCACAATAAAAAACGTGAGATTCTCAAATTTCTGTGACATAGGAATCGGATTTCAAGGGGATACATTTATATCCATTACCGCTCTTGATAACCTTGGCAAAGGAGCAGCAGGTCAGGCAGTTCAGAACATGAATATCATGTTCGATTTCCCTGAGGACGAAGGTCTCAAATCGCCGGGGATGTATCCTTAAAAGGGATGATTAATTAGCCAATGATTAATGAACGTGAATGAAAGAGATTTAAATTACTTGTGAATACTTGTGCCAATTCGCGGTTAAATAAAAAGAGGGAAAAATGGATACCATATCAGATCTATTTCTATCAACTGTGGAAAAACACCCGGGTAGAATAGCCGTCATAGAAGGGGACAGAAAAATTACTTATGGAACTCTTGACTCGATGGTAAGGAGTCTATCTTCTTTTCTCAGTTCCCGAGGAACACAATACGGCGATAGGGTTGCAATACTACTTCACAACTCAATCGAGTTTATTATAAGCTTCTTTAGTATATCCAGACTCGGGGCAATCGCCGTTCCCATAAATCCCGGATATAAAGAGAATGAAATCGAATTCTATGCTTCCCATTCCCAGGTAAAGATTTTAATCACAGAAGACCGGTTAAGATCGGTTGCAGAAAAGGCCATGGCCGCAACAGGTGCATCTGTTGTTGTAATAAAAGGAGAGAAAACAGACTGGTCTTTTTCAGAGGTTAATTTTGAGAACCATATCAAAACCTCAATAAGGCCGAGTGATGAGGCGATTTACCTCTATTCAACCGGCTCTACGGGGAGGCCAAAGCGCGTGTCACGAACCCATCTTAACCTCATTGCCCTTGCAAATAACCATACCCAAACTACAGGATGGACTGAGGCAGACAGGATTCTCTTTACGGTTCCTCTCTCACACACCTATGGATTCGGGAATTTCATAAGCGCAGTAAAGGTCGGCGCTTCAATGTACGTCTTAGGTGAATTCAATCGAAATAGGGTAATTGATATAATAGAGGGCGAATCCATTACAGTCTTTCCTGCTGTGCCTTTTATGTTGAATGTCATTGCAGAAACATTTCTACCCAATTCCAGAGATTTTTCATCCCTTCGGCTTGTCATCTCTGCTGGTGCCCCGTTGTCAAAAGAGACCTTTTATAAATTCCACGAGAGATTCAGCATATACCCAAGGCAGTTCTACGGCTCTACAGAAACGGGCGTGATTTCAATAAACCTAGGAGATGAAAAGAGATTCGATTCTGTAGGACTACCTGTTAAGAACGTTGAGGTGAGGATTTTTAGAGACGATGGAACCGAGGCCAATACAAATGAGGTCGGAGAGATAGCCGTAAAAAGCCCCTCGATGACAACTGGATATTACGGCCTACCCGAGGAGACAGAAAGGTCTTTCAGAGACGGATACTACTTCACAGGAGATTTAGGAAGAATAGATGAGGAGGGTTATATATACATTGTGGGTCGGAAAAAACTGATCATAAATGTTGCCGGCAATAAGGTTGACCCAATAGAGATAGAGAATCTACTATTGAGGCACCCTAAGATCAAAGACGTAGCCATTCTTGGCGTTAAAGACAAATACGGAAATGAATCTGTGAAGGCAGTAATAGTAGCAAGAGAGGATATGGATATTAAAGAGGTACACAATTACTGCAAAGGCCGTATATCGGATTTTAAGATCCCTCGAATAATCGAATTCAGGGACGAGATCCCAAAAAGCCCTACAGGAAAGATCCTAAGGGAGTACTTAAAATGACCCTATTTAGCACATACGTATAATCACATGAATAATGATATAAAAGCCAGAATAAAGAAGGTCTTAATTAATAAAATGCTTCAGGGGGTTAATCCAGAAGATATAGGAGATGATACTCCCCTTATTGAGTTTGGAGTAGGGACTGATTCTGTAGCCACATTAGAGCTAACAGTGGCACTTGAAGAAGAGTTTCATATAAATATAGATGAAAGCGAAATCAACCCAGAGCTTATCAAAGACATCAACACAATTGCCGACTATATATCCAAACGTATGTGATTAGCCCCTTGAGCCCCCTTTCTCTCTAAGGTATGCCTCGACAGAGTTTATAAACTCCTTTCTTACACGCTCGCTCGCCTTGCGTATTGGATCGAGAACCACCTTCTCATAGACCTCAGATGCCGTAGACTCAAGCTTTGAATCGCCTGTTGTGCGGGCAAGCCTGAGGACAGCTATCGAGTTGTAGAATATAGCCCTAAAAAGCGCCTTCCTTGCATCGTTTAATCTGAATTCCTCAAGCGCCCTCTGTGCCTCAAGAAGGTCATAGAATGCAACGCCACAGAATAATGTAAGGAGCCTTTTTGCCTCCTCCTGAGACATCCCCTCAATGATATAAACAAGTGGGGCTTCTATTATCGCCTCAAGCTCATTTTCCTTACTCCCTATAATGCGGGCAAGCTGTCTTATCTTCTCATCATCGGCGCGGCTTAAAAGATCTCTCAGTGCATTTTGCACATACTCAAGTGCAAAGCTGTCGCGAATCTCATCTAGAGAAAGCCCCTGGGATTTGAGGGCCTTTATATGGGCCAGCCTATCGAGGGTAGATTCAGGATAGTAGAGCGTAGTCGTCCTCCTTTTATTAGCGTCCTTGATCTTTCTGATTGTGGGCTCTGGAATAAAGCCCAGCTTAGTATAAAATTTTATCGTCTTTGCAGGATCAGCTCCGAGATCGATCTTTCTTTTTTTTGCTTCTTTGATGATTTCTTCAATTGTCATTTCGGCCATAGAAAGAGATATTACGCTTTAAGAGATATGCTTGTCAATCCGTATTTGCCTATATTAACTCCCAAACTTCAATTCATTGACCCAAGAACAGAGTTAACAAAAGAATAATAGAGATTCATTGAGATTTATCAAGATTGATAAGAATTCAATGAGATTAATTGACATTGCTATATAAAAGAATCTACAAA
>CAYMEO010000003.1:0-17369 GCA_964389705.1 uncultured Spirochaetia bacterium | reverse complement strand
TCGGATGGATTGATGTTAATACCAACTTCAATGTGCTTGATTTCACTGATTTTGCTTTTAAGGGATTCAAGAAGGCTTTTTAACCCCTTTGCATTCTCCCCTTTATTCGCACCATTCGCAAAATCTTTAAGTCGCCACATCACAATGTGTTTTATCATTATTCTATCTCCTTATATCCCGAAAGATTAGATAATTCTTCAAGCGATCTTACCCCCGGATAGAAGCTTCCTCTTATCTCCCATGTAGGATACACCTTTATACCCTTTTCATAGCACAGAGTCGGGTTTGCTTCCTTTCCTCCGGGATCACACTCAACGTATTTAATATATTTAAAAGCCTCTCCAAAAAGCCCCTTCTGCTCCATACAATGGGGACACCAATATGCACCATACATAGTGGCCCCTATTTCTGTGAGGTGTTTTGCAAGACCTACTTGCCATGTATCTTTTGAACCAGCACTCAGACTTTTTGATTGTAGAAAAACAGAAGCTAAAAGAACAGACACAACTATGGCTCCGCTTATAAAGACAAGCTTTATAAGTGAATTTCCTGGCAAGGGCTCAGGCCTTCTTATTAGCAGTGTAATTAAAATGCCAGTAATTATAAATGCCGAAGCCACGCAATACGAGCAGACGGCCTTTATAACAAAAAGCTCAACGTATGTGAGATAAGCAGAAAAAACGAATCCCACTAAAGAGAGAAAATAGAGTAGAAGCCACCTAGTCCTACTATATGAAACAGATACAAGAGATAATATAAAAATGGATAAATATCCGATAATGCCGAAAACCGATACCGGAATTCCAAGAATTGCAGAATAGGGGCTTTCTCTCACAGTATCACAGCCAGAGCCTATGGCACAAAATGTAGCCTGGGCCTTTGCATAATAAAGGTAAGTTAGATATACAGAGAGCGTTATTCCTAAAGTCGAGAGGATTAAGGTAATTAATCCGTATGTCTTTGTACTTTTCATTTTAATACTGAAGATCTACTCTACAACCCCACAGGCCACACGGCCTCCCCCGCCTCCGAGCGGTTGTGGATGATCGGAATAATTATCCCCACCTGAATGGATCACAAGTGAGTGACCTTTGAGATCAGAAACCCTAAGGCGGGGTGCAAGCACAGGGAGCAAGGCACAACCATCTCGCCCGACATACAAAGCTGGCAGGTCTCCTATGTGTCCCTGCCCATAGGGTCCCTCGTGCCTACCAGTACCCTTGGGGTCATAATGCCCACCTGCCCCCAAACCGGGCACAGTCTTGCCATCTTTCTTTGCTGTGCCACAATTCGCATTTTGGTGAACATGGAATCCATGTATTCCCGGCATTAACCTACTTAAGTTCGGCATTAGAATTAGTCCATAAGGGCTGTCGGATACGGTAATTATTCCAATCTCACTACCGATCCCTTTTGCATCAATGAGGTGCATGTGTACAATCAATTCATCTCCATAGACATATCTTGCTGTAAATACTCCCATAAGTAAACAAACGAGTTTAACCAGGTATCTTCTCATCGTTTTTCTCTCCTTCCCAACTCATATAACCAATATCCCCTTAATCCGATTTATACACATTTTGTTATATTACAAAAGAAAGTTCAATATCAACAATTCGCAAATCGAATAAAATAGGAAAATTGATCTTTAATCTAGTCCTATAGCCGTTGATTACCCAAGTTCTCTATTAATCTTGCTATCTCATCTGCAATTCTTATATATCTGCTTTTGCCATATCCGGGTTTCTTAGCCCTCCCCTCTATACTGGCATCTGCTATAACGTCGCCTGTAGCTTTGTCAACCAACTTTACTCTGACAGACACTGAACTCTTTCCCTTATCATTGATTCGAATATACCACTCACAGAGTTTACAGCCGGGCTTATAACCAGTTACAGTTCCCTCGACCAGAAGCACCCTCCCATCTGATGCGCCATCCGATCTAGAACGGCGAATCTCGTTGAAGTAACCATCTGCTCTCAGCCTCTCGACTACCATATCCGGAATCTGTGAACCCGAATCATAAGGAACCCATTCCTTATCGGTTTTATTGAAATCTGGTATTTCGATGATTTGGTATTTTGCAATCTTTTTATCTGGTGGCTTGTAAAAAACAGTCTTTGTCGCATTGCACCCAGATAGAGAGGTGAAAAAGAGAATTAGAGATATGTAAAAGTAATTCCTTGTTCTATAACTACTAATCATCTTGCCTCTCCTTTATTGACCAGGTACGTCATCTACACAACCAAAATCCGATACAATTCTATTTAATGATTCACATGATGCATCATATGGTCGTTCATTTGGGTAATCTCCTTTACCTCTGGCCTCAACACCAGGACACCGGATTTTTCGAATCTTAGATTCATTTCTATTTTATCCCCTACATTCAGGGGTCTTTTAAGACCTATCAACATAATATGATACCCACCAGGTTTTATCTCAACTACCTTTCCAGCAGGTATATCTATAACATCAACCCTCTTCATGGTAGCAATACCCCTTTCATTAACCAAAGTAGCATGAATCTCAGTATGGTCTGAGACCTCTGAACTTACTTTAATAAGCCTATCACCTTCATTACCCTTGTTTTCTATTACCATATAGGCTGCAGTTAAAGAAGACGAAGGCGGTGGCGCACTCACCCAGGCCTCTTTGACCTCAATTTTTGAAGCGGCAAAGGATATAGAATAAAAACTAAAGAACAACAAAATTGGCACAAAATTTTTCCACAATGCTTTTCCCTCCTTGCGATATTTCTCCATATAATTAATCCAAAATTCTCTTTATATCCTCAGCTATCCATTCCGGATTTAAATCAGTGATGGGATATTCCAAAATCAATTTCCCCTTAGGATTTATAAGATAAACAGAGGTAGTATGGGTCATAAAATATCCTGCTTCAGATTCCACATCAGACTCTTTCTGGTAGAAGATATTATAGCTTTTAGCAACCTTTGCTATCTCTTGGGAGCTGCCTGTTAACCCCAAGAAATCTTTATCAAAATACGGGACATAAACCCTCAGTTTTTGAATAGTGTCCCTTTCCGGATCAATCGTTATGAAAAGAACCTGGACTCTATTCCGATTGTTCTGAAGCCTCTCTATAGATTCTTTTAAAATCGAAAGAGTCATCGGACAGGCATCAGGGCAGTGAGTATATCCGAAATACAGAAGCACCACCTTCCCTCTAAATTGGGAAAGTCTCGTCTCGGTTCCATAATGATTTATCAGTGTAAAATCCGGTGCCTTTTCTCCACTGAGAAGATAACCATGGTATTTGACCTTTAGATTGAACTCGTATAGAAAAAATCCAGCACATATAAGAATCAAAGAAATTAGGCCTATAAGTATTTTTGCTCTTTTCATATTTCTGGTCGTCCTTATTTTCCTTTTACCGGACTCCCTTTTCCCATGCGGCACATCTAGTCAGACACAATCCATCATAGGCTCTCTTTTCCTCTATTATCTTTGATTTTTTCATATTATGCCCATGTCCAGCATGAGAGATATGACGAGAGGGCATCTGGTGTAGAAGCAGCGCCGTGCATATGAGCACCAGTATTACAATGACCGATTCTGCCCAGACCTTTTGCATAAACCGACGGGCAGCCCGAACCAATTCCAGCTTGCGCTGAAATGGATTGAGATGTAGGGCCTCCTGATCAGGCAAAGAATGACCTGCCAACCGCTGTAAGAGTGGGACACTGATATACCGATTCGATGCACCCAATACAACAAGGATAAGTAACAGTATAACCTTGACCATAATCAATTGACCGTAGGTTGTTTCCCAAAGGGCATGGAGCCTCCCTACCTCAAGCCATGCATTATATGTCGCAGTAATTGCAATGATGCCTAGTGTAATACCAGCAATTGTAGAGAATCGCTGTGCCATATAGGCAACTGCCGATCCTCGGTCAGATTGCTTAATCAATATCGGGAGAACAAGTGTGGAAAGCACTATAAGACCGCCCCCCCAGATTGAACCCGCCAATAGGTGTAAACAGTCCATCAATTCCGGGAGTGTTATGTCTCCCATATCAGCGGCATGGCCTGACGCGCTTCGCGTTATAGCAATAACAACACCGGCGCATACCATGAAAACAGAAATCACACGGGAATCAAGGCGCCTTCTGCCAGTCCACCATCCAATCCATAACACCAAAATCATTATAAGGCGGACAACCCACAGATTCCCATAGTGGGTTCGGAGAATAACAACAGGCATCATGGAAAAGACTTCTGCAGGGGGACGACCACTCATCTCCATAGTGCGCATAAACAACTCAGAAATGCTGCTTATAGTCAACATTGCGACTGCAGCCCCAGTTAAATGCCAAAGGCGTGTGCGCAAAATCTCAGGAACAGAAGGATCTGAGACCTCCCCTACAGTAGGAATTACATACAAATGACAGACCAAGGCTCCTATACAGATAAACAGCGCCAAAAGATCAAATGCTGTGGGGATGATATGTAAGAGGCCATTTTCCATATTATCAATTTCCTTTTATATATAGGGTGGGCCCATGGATTTGCCTTTTTCTTTCTTGGGCAGGTACAAAGAGCCAACCCATAGGTCATCTGACTCAATTTATTTAATCGTGAATGTGTAGTCTCCTTCAGTTCTATGTCCGTCCCGAGCAACGACACTCCATGTAACGCGGTAGGTACCAGGAGGAAGAGAAAGCAGACTTGCCTCAAGCAGTGTCGGATCGGATTTATCTACATGTCCATCCCCTTTGTCCACGCGCTGACCGCCTTCATTCTCAACGCGGAGTGTGCTAAATTCAGGCTCCAATGCCCCATCAAACCAGATGCGGACTTGAGCGGGAGATATAGAGACTGTTGTTCCCACCTTTGGCTCCGCATGATCGGGAAAGGCATGACCCCAAGCCAATGAAGATAATGAAGATAATAAGGCAATGAACATAAAACTATGGAGTGTAATAATAGTCTTTAGCAATTGCATAACCCTAACCATCCTTAACGAAAAATTGGCCTCCCAAAGCTATTTGGAAACAGGTCATCTATAAAAAAGTGTACTAAAGCCAGGACTCCTACATGGTCACCGGTACGTTCATTAACCGGGATTTGAGTCTCAATCCCAAGCTGTATGTACTTACCAAACCATATAAGACCTGGGTTTATAAACCCTGTTGTATTGCCGCCGCTTCCGCGATTCAAATCCGTTTCAAAAGGAAACTCTACCAGTATAATCATTCGGTTCAATGGAGCCGGAAGACCAACATCCTTAACAAATGATTGAAGATACTGGAGATTGTATTGTATAGTGAATCCATAGTTAAATGTGTCCGGACTTTCGCTACTCGTAGGAATACCTGGGCCAATGACCCCAGTAATTGCCAGTGGTCTTAGGTACTTCAGCCCTTCTGGCAGATCACCAAATCCCTTGCCAAAAAAGAGTGCGGGCGAGATTGTAGTGAACTCATCGGCGCCCACAGAGCTGTTTCCCGTATCGCCAATCTCCGCACTTAGCCCAACCGAGAGTATGGCCTCGTGAGCAGGGTTTGTGAGGAATTGGTATTTTGCCCCCACCTCAAGGTTTCCAAATCCGTGTTGAGTCTTTTCCCTATCTGGTTTTACAAATCGAAATGAATCGCCGATTTCAATCCCAAAATGAGGGAAAATCCGTTTAGAGTAATCAAACGAAAACTCCGTGGTTTTTCCCTCCGGATCATGTATATAGTTAAACAGGAAACTAAGTTCATCAGAGATGAAAGGGTCGTCAACCGAGAGCGTAGTGGGGAAAAACCGCTTGCCTGCAAACCCATGTGCCCAAGAGGACGCGGGCATCAATATCAAAATCAAAGTAAAAAAATATGCAAACAACACAAGAGCAGTTAATAGTCTTCTCATAGTTCTCCTCCTATTTGATTTGAGAGAAATCCTATAACAACCTTTTCTAGAAACGCCGCATGAAATCCGATTAGATTATATGGACTGTCTTAGGATTAAACCGAGATTGGAGGAGAACGGATTAATAATTGAGATTCCTTATAAGCCCCTATTAAATGGCTCTCATTTATTGGTAAATATTCAACTACGTAATTGTCCGTTAAAAAATTAATTAAAGGTATAGAGATTGTAGATGAAGAGCTCTGAAGCCAATATGAGAGAAAGAGACAGGGTTTCTCAGACTTTTCTCTTTCAGATTCCCCTATGTGATGAATTGAATGGGGTACAGACTCGATAATCAGAATAAAAAAGATTATTGAGAGGACAAATGAGAATATACGGGTTGTAGGGTTTAAGTGCATGGTCCTGATTCATATTCTAATTTATATAACCTAGAACTACAAGAGCAATATGGATAAACTGATACAAGTCCCCCAGATTTTTATAGCTTCTTAGTCACCTATATATACACAAAGTAAAAAAATAATAAGGTGCTTCCGAATATCGGAAGCACCTTACACCAATGTAACTAGAGCTCACTTAGGAAGTAATACCCTATCTATGAGGTGTATGACCCCGTTTGACTGAATCACATCATAAGTCATGATATTTGCTATATCGCCTTTCTCATCCACAATCACTATGTTCCTAGGGCCATTCATCATAGCCACCAATGTACCCCCACTAACCGTTTTTAGATTTGCCTTGCCCCCGCTAGCTCTAATTAGCTTGATAAGACCTGAGGCAGTCAGTTTGCCGGGCACCACATGGTATGTTAGTACCTTAACTAGGGCATCCTTGTTCTCTGGCTTAAGTAGATTCTCAACTGCTCCTTTGGGAAGGGCATCAAAGGCGCTGTTAACCGGGGCAAACACAGTGAAAGGACCGGGTCCTTTGAGGGTTTCTACCAAGCCGGCAGCCTTAACTGCAGATACAAGGGTAGTATGGTCTGCAGAGTTAACAGCATTGTCAATAATGTCCTTATTAGGGTACATAGCTTGACCACCTACTATAGTTGTCTCTTTACCTATCATCCCATGTCCCTTCATTTCATCCGCGCTAAACCCGAAATTGGGCAACAATAATAATGAAGATACAAAAACTAAGATTAAAACAGATAAAGGTATTCTAACCATTTTTTATTTCTCCTTAATTTATTCTTTGAAAAGATCTCCCGTCAGGGTTATCTAGATTACACCACCCTACAGCTATGGTGATATAGGAGGATTTTAACCCTCAAGGCTAATGTAACAAGATTCTTTGTATTAAATCAAACAATCGGGGGGAACGGATTAAAAATGAGGAGTCTGCATAAAGCCCTATTAAGAGACCTTCATTTAATGATAAATAGTCAACTAAGTAATGGTCCGTTAATATGTTAATTGAAGAATCAGGAACCTTAGATGAGGAACTCTTCAGCCAATAGGAGAGAAAAAGACAAGGCTTCTCAACTCTCCCATTTTCAGTTTCACTATATGATGAATAGAGTGAGGTATGGATTCAATAACCAGAACAATGAAGATTGCAAGGCAGTAGGAAATTCAAGCGCATATGTCTAATCTCTAAAATATATACGATAGGATTACGGATTTGGATTAGATATATTCTCTAAAGCCTCATGGCAATATAGAGTGTAACCTCGTTTCGCCTCACGAGAAAGAGTGCGGTTTGTCCTTTTTTCAATGAACTTGCAACGCTTCTGTAATCCTCAGGGGTTGTAATCTTCTTCCTGTTTATCTCAAGTATTACATCCCCGCTTTGGAATCCGGACTCATCAGCCAGGCTTCCCGAATCCACTTTGGTTACGATAACGCCGCCTTCTTCAATCCCCAATCTACTTGCGATCTCAGGTGTTAGCCTCTCAACAGTAAGCCCTAGTTTACCCTCTGAAATCTGCCCCTCTTCCGTATTTGAGACCTTCGACGGAAGCGTCCCTAGTCTAACAGAAAAGTACTTCTCGCTTCCGTCTCTTAATGCCCTAATCTTCACATCGGTACCCGGCCTAGTCATTGCAACCATCCTTGGGAGTTCTTCGGTATTATCAATTTTATGTCCGTTGAATTCCAAAATGATGTCGCCTCTTTTTATCCCTGCCTTATCCGCCGGACTGCCGACTGATACGTCACTTACCAGTGCACCTCTTACATCAGGCAGCTTCATTGACTCCGCAATCTCGGGGGTCAGTTCTTGAACCTGTATGCCGAGCCACCCCCTTACAACCCTTCCGCCACCCTTTAGCTGCCCTATTATGTCTTTTGCGAGATTAATCGGGATTGCAAACCCTATTCCCTGTGCCCTTGCAAGTATTGCGCTTGTCACACCTACTACCTCCCCACTGAGATTAAAAAGAGGACCGCCGCTATTTCCGGGATTAATCGGGGCGTCTGTCTGAATGAAATCATCATAGTCGCCAAAGCCCAGAACCCTCCCCTTCGCGCTAACTATCCCGGCAGTAACCGTATGGCCAAGCCCAAATGGGTTTCCTATGGCAATTACCCAATCCCCGATCTGAAGCCTATCTGAATCGCCTAGAGTTACCTTTGAGAGCTTTCCCTTAGGCTCTATTTTCAAGAGCGCGAGATCGGTTTTTGGATCTGTTCCTACGATCTTGGTCTTGTACTTTTCTCCGTCTTCGAGTATTACCTGAATGTCCTCTGCCTTCTCAACTACGTGGTTATTCGTAATTATGTAGCCATCCTCACTTATAACAAATCCAGAACCGAGCCCCTTTTGCCTGAACTCCCTTTGAGGAATCTCCCCAAAGAACCTCTTGAAAAACTCTTCAAAAGGGTCTTCCTCTTCTCCATATGGAGAAGGAATCGAGAAGAATCCGGTGTCATGGATTACGCTGGTCGTGCTTATATTAACTACTGCCGGCTTCAGCCTTTTTACAAGTCCGGCAAAGGACGGAAGAGCAGGCGGCGATACCACCATCTGTGGAGATTCACCCTGCCCTTTGTTCTCATCCTTCTTTGACTCTTCTTTTTTTTCTGCTTTGGTGCAAGATACAAAAAGAAACAGCACGAAGAGTAGACTCAATAGTTTTAAATCCTTTCTCATCTGCTAATCCTCCCACTAGGCGATACCAATTAAGACAAATCAATAGACTGCATTAAGACAGACCCAGTAGTCTACCGCTACCATATAAGCTATTAGAATTATATGTGGATTATTATACCCAAGAAATCTCGGTTCTCTCAGACCCTAGCTTCTTACCCAACTCTCTATCTTCTTTGTGTACTCACTAATGAGAACCTGAACCTCTTTTTCAGACTTAGCCTCAGTATAAAGATGAATAACGGATTTATACTGATCGGGAAACACAAGAACCCAAGAGCCATCAAATGATATCTTTACACCATCAAGGAAGGTCGCCTTTTTCCCCAGTGCCTCCTGTGATACCTTTCTCATTACCACTCCCTTTGACTCCCATCGGCAGGGGACAGTAGCATGGAGAAAATTGATCTCAGGAACCTCCTTTGAGACCTCAGAGAGCCTAACATCAAGCCTTGACATGATCTCAATTGTCTTTGCAATAGCAAACATCGCATCATAGGCTGTCTGAAATTCAGTAAATATAAACCTCCCGTCTGGAAAACTCACGACCCTTACATCTTTATCCCTTACAGACTCCGATAACGCCCTTACACTGTTTTTAGTTCTCTTTATTTTAAATCCGTTTTCTTCGGCAACCTCCTCTAAATAAGAAGGGACAAAAAGAGGAACCGCAATGGTACCAGAATCTTCGGCCTTAAGAACCAGATGGAATAAGAGAAGAAATGAATCCATATCTCTATAAATCCTTCCCATTTCATCCACTATGTAGAGCCTCTCAGCCCAAGGGTCAATCCAGAACCCAGCGGTCGCATCTGTAACCTTTACAATATCTGAAAGGAGCTTGAGTGCCCTATCTACATCTATCGCGCCCCCGTGCTCTGTCGTGTAGGCATTGAGGCTTATCACCTCACATCCGAGTTCATTGAGAATAGAAGGAAAATACTCAGCGGATGGACCGAATGAGAAATCAACTACAATTCTGAACCTCTTTTCCTTTATACTCTCCCTTTTTATGACCTTTATAAACCCCTCCCTGTAGAAATCCACTATGCCACTGAGATCTGAGATCCTTCCGACCGCCCACTCCTCCACACGGCGGAAATCCTCACGCTGAAATATCCTCTCAAATGATTTCTCAAACGATGTGGATGTCTCAAACCCATTTGAATCATAAAAGAGTATTTCAGTTACCTCAGGGTTTTCGGGAGAGTATTTAAAATAGGCCCCTCCTACCTCACCAAATGTCTGGAGCTTATAACGGAGAATAGGAATGGGAATCGCTTTGAGGTCTCTTGCATTTACACCTGCAGAGAGAACCCCTGCAACAAAGGCACGTTTTATCATCCTTGGAGCCTTATGTGTGTCCCTTCCTACAAGAACCGATGAGCCTCTTGGGAGAAAAGATGCAAATGCGGCTCCCAACTTCGCCGCAAACTCAGGGGTAAGCTCAAAGTTTGAAAGCCCCGTGACCTTTGATTCTTCAAATAGGCTCCTTTTCCACCTCTCACCCCATATAAGATTAGATGACACTATAGCGCCTGGTTCAACCTCCTTACTAGGCCAGATTTTGACCCCCTCTTTGAGGATCGCCCCGTCACCTATTGAACAGTTCTCCGAGACCACCACCCCGGGTTCAATTTTCACCTCCTTCCCGACCCTTACATTAGAGCATATAACACTTCCCTCAATCTCAGAGCTTTCACCGATATATGTATCCCTCCACAGTATGCTCTTTTGAATCTTTGTACCCCGATGTATTAGGGAGCGGTCGCCAATTATGGAATCCTTTATTCTCGCTTTTCCCTCTATCTTTACACCCTCTCCAATTATTACGGTTCCTCCAAGCTCTGCATCCGGAGCAATATCCACATTCTCACCAAGCCATATGTCCTTTCCAACTATATCGAGTCGCCTCCCTGAACCCTTCACCCTCAGCCTTCCGGCTAATATATCCATATTGGCTTCCCAATATGAGGTGGCATCACCCACATCGCGCCAATAGCCAAGGAGTGAGAATCCGAAGATCGGTTTTCCCTCACTGAGAAGTCTTGGAAATAGATCATGGCTAAAATCAAAAGCCTGTCTCCCAGGAATTGAATCAAGAACCGCTGTATCCATTCCATAGATTCCCGCATTTACTGAATCGCTAAAGACCTCACCCCATCCGGGTTTTTCAAGGAACTTTATGACCTTTCCATCGCTATCAGTGATTACGATTCCGAATTGCAGAGGATCCTTCACGGATGTAAGCCCGATTGTGACCATAGCCCTCTTACTCTTATGAAAATCCATAAAGCTCGTTAAATCCACATCCGTAAGAAGGTCTCCGCTTATTATAAGAAAGGACTCCTCACCCTTGAGGTAATCCGATGCAAATTTTACGGCCCCCGCGGTTCCATAATCCTCAGGAGGAATTATATAGTATATTTTTACCCCAAATCCACTTCCATCACCAAAATAGTTCTTTATTACCTCAGGCTGAAAGTATAGGAGGAATATAAGTTCGGCAATTCCGTGATTCTTTAGGAGATTCAATACATGTTCGAGTATGGGCTTTCCCGCAAGGGGAAGCATTGGCTTTGGAAGGGAATAGGTAAGAGGTTTTATTCTAGTTCCAAAGCCCCCTGCAAGAACTACTGCTTTCATTTAGATTCTCCTTTTTTTAAAACTCTGTTTACCTCCCTAAGCAAGTCTTCGGGATCACTCGACTTTACAATATAGCTCTCTGCAAGCCAAGAGGTATAATCATTTTGAAAAGAGACATAGGCAGAACACAGTATCACAGGGAGATTAGGAAAATCATTTGCTATCCTTTGGAGCACATCGAGTCCGCTCTCAGACCTGAGCTTTATATCTAGTACAACCAGATCAACTGGTTCATCCTTGAGTATATCAAATATCTCTTTTGCAGATTCAGCCTCCAGAACCTCGTATCCCCCATCGCTTAGCACCTCTCTATATACAAGCCTTACGTTTGGTTCATCATCAACTACTAAAACCCTGTTCATAATTCACCTCTTTTTTCTCTCCACTTAAATTCCACTCTACGGTTGGGATTTTTATGGTCACGCTGCAACCCTTCTCCCTCTCACATGAGACGACTATGTGGCCGCCCATATTCTCAATTATCTCCTTCGACGTATAGAGGCCCAGGCCACTCCCCAGTGTCTTTGTCGTAAAGAATGGCTTAAAGAGATTCTTCATAACATCAGCCGGAATGCCGGGACCGGTGTCTCTTATATTCACATAGATAAACCCATCTTGAGCCGTTGTCTCTATGAAAAGCTCGCCCCCTTCAGGCATTGCTTCAATCGAGTTATTCACCACGTTTTCAATGCAGTTATAGAGCTGATAGCGGTTTTCAAAAACAGGGGGAAGGTTTTCCCCCAGCTTAAGATGAAAATCCACACCCTGAAGTTTTCCCTTTGCCCTCTTCTCCTGATATAGTAGTTCAACTACCTTGTTTACATCTATATATGACTTATCCGACATGTATTTAGTTTTAACCAGGTTTACAAAATCCTTAAGCGTTTGTTCAAGCTTAATAGCCTCTTCAAGTATCGCATCAGTATACTTGGCAATATGCGATCCGGGATCGGTTTTTTTTCTTAATACCTTTGCAAGCCCTGCCATTGCAATGACCGGGTTCTTAAATGAGTGTGTCAGCTGAAGTACCATCTCGCCGATTGAGGCCTCTTCTCTGAGCTTCATTATGAGCTCCTGATGCTCCTTTAGTTTAACGTTTGCCTCCTCAAGTGTCTCAACCTTCTCTTCCAATTCCTCATAAGTCAGACCCCTCTCAATGGCAAGCGAAATCTCTGTAGTAAAGATCTCTATTGCCTTTAACTCCTCTTCTGATACCTCCCTCCTTGTAAGAAAATTATCAAGTAGTATTGCTCCAAGAGGACGCTTTAGATGAGAAAATAGTGGAACTATCCAAAATGGGGTATCTCTATAGAAACTGCGAAGGACATTGGGCACATCATCTTCAGGTGAAACCCTGAGCATTACACCAGGAGGATAGAAGTTTCTGAGTATATTAGTGTCATCAGGGGCAACTCCGAGAACCATGCCGGTTTTAAAAACCCTTTTAAATATACCCTCATTTATATCAAACTCCATTTGTCTAAGAACCCCAGTGAACTTCTCCTTCTCCTTTTTGAATATATCAGGGGAAAATCTAAAAAGGTCTGGTATGGTGAGGTTTTTTTCAGAAATATCCTTCCATATAGCAAAAGCCTCCTCCGGATCTTTAGGACCGAGCGCAAAGTACCCGCGAAGCTTTCTATTCTGAGAAAGAAGTACAATAGCACGATTGAAACCAAAACTGTTTCCAGTGGTGAATGCCACAAGACCCTTATATAGTATCTCGTCCAGATTGAGTACAAGCTTGAGCGATGTCGAGAGATGCACAAGCATATCGAACATTTCTTCTTTAATCTTAATAGAGCTCCCGTATTTTTTTAGTTTCTGCTCTCTTTTTACAAGTTCATCGAGAATCAACGGAAACGCCTCAAACAAAGAGCCCTTCTCCTCTGCAATTGCCTTTAGATCACCCCTTAGTTCATGGCACTCGATGCACTTTTCCTGAATACGCCTTTTAACATCTCCCAGCAGATACTCCTCTCCCGGCTTAATGTATGGACATACCGAAGGGTCATCTTTAATTGTCCAGCAGTAACCTTCCCCAAACTTGGCCATAATCAGTGGAATCCTCTAAGTACATCTAAGTACATCACACAAACAGCTAGCAGATTTGGACAAATGCCGATGTAAAGATTCAATATTAAGGTTATCACCGCACATAGTGCGAAGCAAGGTTTTTTTGAGTTATACCGATTTTTATCGAGTTCAGTTCAATCGACAGTAGAAGTTATAGAAAAGAAGGCTATAGGCCAGTGCAAATGCACAGGGGGATTCAATTCCTAAATAAAACCCACAACCTCCTCTTGCTCCATCCCCCCCAGCTTGGGAGTAGGAGAATGAATCTCCCGGAGAATCTCTCACACTGGGCTATAAACACAATCTTTGAATTGCTCCTCTGCTCAATCCTATAGACCCCCTTATCCCAAATCTCCACCTCCCCTACCCCATATCCGTCGCCTATAATTGCCCCAGAGCAGACAAACCCGAGCACTCGGTCTTCTATCGCAAGCCTCTTTTCATCGCCGATAGGAAAACCTCTAGGGAGGATCCATGACCTTAGCCCCCCGTCTATCTCAAGCCCCAGGTCATCATGCGGATGAGATGTCTTATGCCTATGAATGACAATACTATGAGTTCCATTCATAAATGAGCCTAAGCCCCTTTAATGTGAGGAATTCATCCACCTCTTCTATGGTCTTGCTCTCAGGCGTTATGAGGTTCGCAAGTCCCCCCGTGGCAATCACCTTTGGATTCGTGCCCATCTCTTTCTGAATTCTCTCCACAATCCCATCTACAAGCCCAGCGTATCCATAGACAAGCCCGGATTGAATACTGTGGACTGTAGTTCTCCCTATCACCGTTTTGGGTCTTATAATCTCCACCTTCGGGAGCTTTGATGCCGCCTCAAAAAGGGCCTCAGCAGATATGATAAGCCCAGGGGCAATAGTACCTCCTAGGTATTCGCCCCTTTCGGATATGCAATCAAATGTCGTAGCCGTGCCAAAGTCCACAATTATGACGCTCTTTTTATACCTATCAAAAGCGGCAACTGCGTTTACAATCCTGTCGGCCCCCACCTCTTGGGGATTCTTATAGAGTATAGGCATACCGGTCTTTACCCCGGGCTCTATGATAAGCGGATTTACGTTGAAATAAGACCTGAGCATATGGTTCAAGGTTCCAAGAAGAGGAGGAACGACGCATGAGATTGCAGCCCCTTTAATTAAGCCTAGGTTTATTCCCTTTACCTCAAATAGGTTTCTAAAAAGAACCCCATACTCATCTGATGTCTTAGCCCTATTGGTTCCAATCCTCCAGTGGCTTACAATCTCTTTCCCCTCGAATATCCCGAATACAATGTTCGTGTTTCCAACATCTATTGCAAGAAGCATGATTTCTCCCTCCATTTATCTAAGCCCCCATCTTCTAGAGAACAGCCACTCAAGAGAAAGAAAGGCCAAAAGGGCCATGAAAAACCAGGGCTTATCCCATAATTGAACTGTCTTATAACCCGCGATTGTCTTTCTAGGGGAGAAATCAATCCCGAGTTTCTTAGGGTCGTCTTTAACCGTAATAAAATGGCCACCCGTCTTCTTTGAAATCGCCTTAAGTAGGCCATCATTTGTAGTGGGGCTCTTGAGCTCGTTCTCCGGGGGCTCAACGAGAAACTCTGTCTCATCGCTATTGCCATCTTCTCCGGCACCCAAATCATCCCCGCCTTCGGATTTAACCCTTACTGTGTAAGCCCCGTATTGTTCGGCCTTTATTCTAGCACTGAACCTATCTACGTCCGTTTTTTCAAGACTCAGTCCCCCTTGTGTGCCATCCGGAAGTACAACGGAGGCCTCGATTCCCTTCTCTATGCCTCCATAATTAGCCACACGTACATCCACCTTTGTGTTCTCCCCAATGGCATACAGAGCCTTATCTGTCTTTATCCTTACGTCCTTCAACTCCGGGTCATTTATCAACCACAAGATCAGCCGGTTCCAGAACTCCTCATAAAAAGGCGAGACATCCCCCTGCCCTGCGCGAATAAAATTCCATTTCCATGAAGAATCAGCAAGAAACGCAGCAACCCTTCCAGATTTGACCCGACTGAGTGTCAAAACTGGCTCTCCATTTGGCGTCTCCATTAGGGAAAGAACGTGGGGTTTTAACCCTTCAACCTTATTGAAACCATCAAGCTCAGGCATACCCTTCCATGAGTCTTCATTTTCCCTCTCATCGGGAATAACCCTCATAACCGGATGACGGGCTCCAATTGGGGTAAGTTTGACGTGGAATCTCTCAGTAGTAAATGTCTCCTCAATCCGTGGGGGGATTGAGCTAAGCTCTACAGGAAGGATTTCAGAGAGTGGGGTTCCACCATAGCTTCCGCTATCAAAACTCTTGTCACCCCCTATCATAAGAAATGACCCGCCTCCCTCTATGTAATCCCTCAACTTCTCAAGATGAAAGCCATAGATTCCATAGGGTCGAAAGTCAAAATTCTGGAATATTACGACATCAAATGTTCCGAGTTCGGTTCCAAAAAGCTCATCAACGGGAAATGGAATAAGGCTCAACTCATTTTGAGGGGCAAATACGAGATCAGAGGCACTCCTCAGTATGAAAAACGCAATAAGGTCGATGTTTGGGTTTTTCTTGAGAGCCTTTCTTAAAAACCTCACATCCCATGATGGGGCTCCAGCCACATGTAGCACGCGGATCCTGTTAACTATAACATCCATCGCAAATGACTTTTGGTTGTTCTCTTTTATCAATTCGCCCGCAGATACAGGAATAGAGACCGTATAAATCTTCCTCCCAAGTGATGTCGGTGTAATTACAAACTCTACCTTCTTTTCCTCTCCCGAGTCTATAGAAATCTCTTGTGTTGAGATGACATTTTTCCCCTCTTTTAGGGTTATGGGAAGATTATGTGCTTTAAACCCGTCGGATTTAATCATAACATCCACTGAAACGGGGTATCTCAGAAAGGCAACCTCGCTCGCCCTTACGCTGTCAATCCATATATCTCGGATCTTGTCATCTGAAGTGCCGACCGTATTTATATGAAAATCAATACTCTTTAGTAACTCATCTGCGTCTCTTCTCATTGCGCCGTTGTCGGCACCGTCTGAAAAGAGGATAACCGAGCTAAGCTCACCCGGATGGTAAATATTGTCCAACTCTTTGATAGCCTCGCCGATATCCGTGCCTTCACCGGTCGGTTCGTCTGCATATATAGAATCCAATGAGGCGGGCTTGAGGGATTTATCAAGTACGTAGTAGTCAACAATAAAATCCTTTTCAATCCTTGAGAAAAAGTCGCTGTGTTTTTGAAAGAAATTCCTTACAGCCACAATCCGCGATGTTCCCGACTGATCCACTGGAAGCGTCATGCTCCATGAGCGGTCAACGAGGATTGCGAGGTGGGGTTTTTCCTCTCTGTATTGCTCAATCCTCAGCGCCGGATTTAGGAGTATGAAGACTATAAGTAAAAACGACACGACCCTAAGAGAAATGAGAACAGCTCTCTTTTTTAATACCCTTATTTTTTTGGTATTCCTCAAAGCGCAGTAAAGAACGACGAAGAATAGAATTAGAATTAAAGTCCAACCCAAGATTCCAGGCGGATTTAGAAAGATAAACCTCTCAACCTCGTGGAGCATCAGATTTAATCTACCATATAAAAGCGGGATTTTCCTTGGATATGAATTGAAACTCTGTATGGATTCGAGATTCTGAACCCATTGATTTAA
>CAYMEO010000002.1:0-74931 GCA_964389705.1 uncultured Spirochaetia bacterium | reverse complement strand
TAATTCGCATTTTATGCCCTCGTAGCTAAATTAAGCCTATTTCTCTAGCCTACCAAACCATAAGATTGTATAATGAAGGAAAAACAGACGGAGATGAAAATGGCAAAGACATTTGCAAATCCCTTATCTCTAAAAATGGATACTCAGATTAAAGCCGATAAGATTCTCGAAGCGATTGAGATACTGAGGTTTCAGGGACTCGTTCCTGACTCAATAAAATTCAGTATGGTAGAGAAATGTCCTGAGTGCTCACAAGCGGCTTGGGGGCTTTTTCTTACAGAAGAGGCAGGAGCCAAATTAGAGGCAGAAGAGCCAGTTGGAATCTGCCTTCAGTGCACTGCCACTATATACGTTGATAAAAACGGGAGTCCCAAATCACATGTCTTAAGTAGCCAAGACCTCCTAAGAGGAATGGGAATCGGTAAGGGGAAATGATATGTACTAAGTATTAACTACCAGTGTGGCATGTGTACGTCACACCCCAGAAGAATTATCTTTTATTGGCTTTGACTGTAGCACGATTGATTTATTTCAAATATCCATTTCCGCTCGATCGCCACAGGCTCGATAGGATCAGTTCACGGATAAATATGAGTTCCCTTGGCAACTTATCATATAATTTTATGAACAACTCCTCATGAGAAAGAATCTCTTCTTTCCACATCTCGCGATCTATACTCGTCAGTTCTCTAAATTTCTCCCTACTGAATTCCAAGCCACGCCAATCAATATCCTCATACCGGGGTACACACCCGATGGGACTTTCAACACCGTAAGCACGACCGTTGGCGCGGTCAATAATCCACTTTAGCACACGCATATTTTCTCCAAATCCAGGCCATATAAACCTTCCATTTTTATCCCTTCGAAACCAGTTAACCCCAAAAATCGGTGGTGGATTAGGGATCCTCTGCCCAAAATTCAGCCAGTAGTCAAAATAATCAGCCATGTGATAGCCACAAAAAGGCAGCATCGCAAATGGATCGCGCCGAACTTCCCCTATTTTACCCGTAGCCGCAGCAGTTGTTTCTGAACCCATAGTGGCTGCAAGATATACCCCATAATTCCAATTTGGTGCCTGATATACAAGAGGAATAACGCTGCTTCGCCGTCCACCAAAGATAAAGGCCTTGATGGGTACCCCGTCAGGATTCTCCCATTCCGGATCAATAGATGGACACTGGTTGGCAGGAGCAGTGAATCGAGCATTCGGATGAGCAGCAAGCCTTCCACATTCAGGCGTCCAGTGCTTGCCTTGCCAATCAATTAACTCAGATGGGGGCGTATCGGTCATACCCTCCCACCAAACATCGCCATCTGGCGTTAGAGCCACATTTGTAAATATAGAATTTCGGCTCATAGAAGCCATAGCGTTTGGGTTTGTCTTCTCTGATGTACCAGGAGCAACCCCAAAGAATCCGGCCTCCGGATTAATCGCATAGAGCCTGCCGTCTTTACCTGGTTTAATCCAGGCAATGTCATCTCCCACTGTGGTAACCTTCCATCCTTTAAATGCCTCAGGTGGAATAAGCATAGCAAAATTGGTCTTACCACACGCACTGGGGAATGCCGCGGCTACATAATTCTTTTCCCCCTGTGGTGATTCCACTCCCAAAATGAGCATATGCTCGGCAAGCCAACCCTCTTCTCTGGCAATAACAGAGGCAATTCTCAATGCGAGACACTTCTTACCAAGTAGAGCATTGCCCCCATAGCCACTCCCATAAGACCATATAGAATGCTCCTCTGGGAAATGAACTATATACTTAGTTTCATTGCAGGGCCAAGGAACATCCCTCTGCCCAGGTCCAAGAGGCATACCAACTGAATGAAGGCATGGCACAAATTCACCATCTCCAAGGACATCGAGCACTGCTCTACCCATACGTGTCATTATCCTCATATTTGCAACAACATAGGGTGAATCTGTAAGCTGCACTCCAATATGGGATATGTGTGAGCCCAATGGACCCATACTGAAAGGAATAACGTACATTGTTCGGCCCCGCATAGAACCGTTAAAAAGATGACGTAATATCTCTTTCATCTCCCCGGGTGTCATCCAGTTATTTGTGGGACCCGCATCGCTTTTATTAATGCTACATATAAAAGTGCGTCCTTCTACACGTGCCACGTCACTTGGGTTGGAACGCACCAGATAACTGTTAGGTCGCCTCTCTTCATTTAACTTGATGGCAGTGCCCGATTTTAGCATTATATCAAACATATTGTCATATTCCTTTTGTGAACCATCACACCATTGAACCTTATCAGGCTTACAAAGAGTGGCCATTTCCTTAACCCATCTTCTCAACTTTTCATTTTTTACATAACTTGGGAAATCCATAATTATCTCAATTCCTCCTTGACCTTCTTTACTTTGATTCTATAAAATATTTCATTGTCTTTTTTCTAGGGATACATATTCATTGATCATTTGGATTTGTGATACTACTGGACATTAGAACTATTTTTAAGTTCTTCTCAAAATTGAGACTATTGAGCCAAAGGGCTGGCTCCTAAAACCTCTATTCCTCCGGCATGGAAAATATTTGAGCCCGCTCCCAAAACAACTCCTCCTTCTAGGTATGTCTTCTTGCTATGAGGGGGTACAATCACGGGCAGAACCCCAGTTTCTCCACCCACCTGGGTTCCAGTATTAGAATAAGACCCCGAATAATAACGTACCCTTACTATGATATTTTTATATACTATATCACTCGTGTTTTCAATTGTAACATGGTGAATAATGGCTTCTCCACCCCACGCTACATAAAAAGACCAGTCCGTAATCTTAAGATACCGCTCAGGATGTAGAAAGGCCGGATTTCTTGCCCCTGACTCTTCAGTTCTTCCAGCCACACAGAAAAGACTGAGAAGTATTAAAACCGCTGTCAATATGCGCATCTAGTTACTCTCCTATTTAAATTTTACCCCAAAATAATCCAAGTTCGAGGCAATGAAAATAATTTGCCATTTCTTCACGTCAGTCAGATTGTATAAAGGTTACGCTCGGTTACAGCAAAATAGAAAGAACGTATACGGGGTTCAAAATCTTTTTTCCCATATTCTCTTCATTAACTCACCGCGCTTTATTATCCCTTTCTCTTCAAGAAGATCTATAAGAATAAGCATTGTTCTTTTAATCCCCTCTTCTGTTAGGTCAACTACATTTGACACCATTGCAGCACCGTAGTGGCGCTCTATTGCCATTTCAATGTCCGTCTCAGGGGCAAATGCAATCTGGATTGGGAGACTGGTAATAAATGAAACTATATCTGTAATCTCTAGATTAGTGGGGTCAGAAGTTGCAATAATCAATACCCTCCTTCCCAAATCACTCTCTAATCTCACTGGAACTACCTTGAGTTTGTGAGCAGTTTCAGCTGGAATTAGTTTAACAGCATCCCTTTCAATCTCTACCCTAGAGAGGTCTAATATGGGTATCCCAAGCTGTCTTCCAAGGAATTCCTTAAGCTTAGATTCAGAGATATAGCCAAGCCCAACCAAAATACTCCCTATTCTTCCCCCAATTAGTTTCTGGCGCTCAAGAGCTTCCCATAACTGCTCTTTTGTCACTATTCCAGATTCAACCAGAAGCTCACCGAGGAGTTTTCTCTCAGTTGATCCTAGTAATTTCTCCAAGTCTTCTCTCCTATTCTAAAAACAGTTATTATAAAAGGATAGACCTTCTATGTAATAATCACAATAACCTATAGAAACTACGGCCTTTGGCGTAAACTTAGATATAAGAGACCGAATGCCCTTATATTTATAACTTCTTCTATTCGTATACGGGTTTAATGAATATATGATAATCTATTTAATCGGTATGATGGAGGAAGACAAACATGAGATTCTTTTTAACCTCAGTGCTTATTGTCTCTATTATTTCCTTGGGGATTGCTCTAAATGAGCTGAAACGTTTAAACGACATTAGAAAGGGATTCCAAAGGACAAAGGACGAGTTATCAGAGATAAAGAGTGAGCTTGCCGTACATCAGCAGAGTCGGTGGCCTAGGTTCTATGAGGTAAACGGTAAGCTACTTTTTAAACCAGGCGGAAACAGACTCATAATAGACCATGAAGAGATTCCCAATGTGATGCCGGCGATGATTATGAACTATGAGGTGAAAGACCCCAAACAAATTGAGAACCTAGAGCCGGGCGACAAGGTCCACTTTAGGTTAGAAGAAACGGCAGATAAACTCTTTATAGTAAGCATAGAAAGGTTGAAGTAGCAAACCTCTATTTTTTCTCAATCCCCAGATAAATCTCAGGTTCGCTCTGTACTCTGTCGGCAAGGACCTTTGCCTCCTGCCAAGATTCAGACTGACCAATATTGACAATCCTTTTTGAGATTATGCCCTTTGCATATAGAATTCTTGTCTCAGAGCTCCAAAGAATCTGCCAGTTTTCTTTATCCATTTCGCGGACCCAGCCAAATGGAAACGTTCCCATTTTGAAATTCTCTCCCTAATTAACCACAGAGCACACAGGAAAAGAGCCTATGACTTCTCCTCTGTGCACCTGTATCTAATAAAACCTACTCCACTGAAAATAAGACCTTAATCGACTACTGAACCTGCCTTACAACCTCTTCTATTCCCCTTCCGCCCCTAAAAACAGCCTGTGTAAAACCACATTCTCTAATTCTGTCTATACCAGTTTTGCCCTGATACTCGGTATTGAGAAACGGATTTATAAAGTGCTCCTCAAGGCTACAATTTGGGCAGGTAAATACAACGGTTTCATGATATCTGCCCCTTGTTGAGACCCTTATATCAGCCTTTTCTTTTTCATAATATTTATCCCACATATACGCGCATATACTCCTCATGGGATCTGGTTTGATATCTGACTCCTCCCGCGCACCTATCTTCGTCTGTGTATTTGTATCTGTGTAGGCCTCGGCCTTAGCCATTTTGTCAAAACCACCCGGAATAGAAACAAACATGGCAAATACTAAAAAGGCAGTAATATTTCTCATATCATCCATACCTCCTTTTTTACCCTAAATTTTACTGCATTTTAATCAGGGATGGAATCTAGTTGCAATTTCCGTACAATTTCCATAAATGACACAAACAGACACAGGAGAGAAACAATATAAAGCCTAGACTGTCGAATAGTGAATCACCTCCCTGATCTTCGTCAATCGGCTGCAGAACTCACTTGCGGTTAAGGTGGTTTCCGACTGTTTATTCTTGCCATTGGGATCGTGTTGGCTCTAAAGCATGATGACTGTTCTTAATCAAGCTTATCTGAATAAAACCTGCAAATAAAGTTTTTTCAATCTGTATATCTGTATATGAGTTTGATTTAAGCTCCCCAAGGCTCCTTGAGGTTCTGATTTAAATTCATCAAACCTAGTGGTATTTTTACCGACTCTTAATCAAGATAAACTTTAAAAATGAAGAATAGAAGTTTATAATTATTTTTACCTAATCGGGAGGACAATAAATTGAGTCGAGAGATATTTATTGTTTTTATGTTTATATTCCTTTCTTTCTTTTTCAATGCTTCTCTAATAATGTCAGATGAAAGGGATTACTTTGACATCCCCTCTAAATTAGACGAACCGAAGAAGGAGACAAAACCCGACATCTATACCGAATATCAAAGAGCCCAGGAGAAACTATGGAAAGACTATCTGGAGATAAGAAATAAACTCATTAACGAATATATATCAGGAAAATCCGAGATGTCATATAAAGAGTTCAAGTCGAAAGAGCAATCACTAAGGGATATATATTTGAGGGGACGAAGTGAATTGCTCCGTAAGTATCTCAGAAATAGTGAACGAATACCGAATGAAAGCTAGGTTCTTGTACGCACCACTATACAAAATCAGAGAGGAAAACCATGAAAAGTCACACGGAATATATATGGTTTAACACAAAAAATAAGAGAGAGATAGTACACATCACAGATACGGTAAGAGAGATTGTAAAGAAGAGTGGTGTCCAGGAGGGGCTTGTTTTAGTATCTGCTATGCATATAACAGCGGCGGTCTATGTAAATGACTTAGAAGAAGGACTATTTGAGGACATCTGGGAGTGGCTCGAAAAACTCGCTCCATACAGGAAAGACTACAAACACCATAGAACCGGAGAAGACAACGGTGATGCCCATCTCAAGAACCTCATAATGCACCACCAGGTAATCGTGCCGATTACAAAAGGAGATTTAGACCTGGGGCCATGGCAGAGGGTTTTTTATGCCGAATTTGACGGACAAAGAAGAAAAAGAATAATTGTGAAGGTAATCGGGGAGTAAGAAATGAAAGAAATGGATAAATTCCAGCCCAGAATATACATTGACAAAGAGGGCAATTGGTATCAGGATGGAATTCCTATTCTCCACAGATGGACTTACCTCTACAATAATAAATTATTAAGACGCGACGAAGAGGGTAGATATTATATAGATGAGGGAAGAGGAAGGGTTTATGCTTATGTAGAAGATACCCCATTTGTGGTGAAGATGATAGACAAGCGCAACGATGGGATTTATTTAATCCTAAATGATGAAACCGAAGACAAGCTCGATTTCAATGCACTTTGGATGAATGAAGAAAACATACCTTATACTAAGATAAAAAATGGGGAATTCGAAGCCAGATTCTCAAGACCCGCCTACTATGAGATTACTAAGTACCTCAAGCAAGAAGGAGATAGATTCTATATAGAATTAGACGGAATTGAGTACCCATTGAAACAAAAAAAATAATCCTAGTTTTCAATCAAAAACAAATGAGTCAAGAACCCTCATAATGAGTTCGTTTGAAACTGGGATCCCCTTTTTACTCAGTCGAATCAAATCACCAGATAACTCTAAAAAACCACTATCTATAAGGGAATCTAATTTGTCTAAGCACAGTTTTGTCCCAAAACTCTCATTGATATTCGTAAGACTAACTCCCTCTTGAAGCCTAAGTCCCATAAGAATCCTATCCTCAAAGGCTTCATCTTTTTCGAGATACTCTTTAAATGCTAGGGGTTTTTTGCCATCTAAAACCGCTTTCATATAAGCATCAGGATTTTTTAAGTTCGCCCATCTAATCCCCCAAGTACTTAATCTAATCGAAGAAATGTGCGAATGGGCACCAGCGCCAAGCCCAAGATAATCTCCCCCTTTCCAGTAAATGAGGTTATGTCTGCACTCAAACCCCGGCTTTGCAAAGTTTGAAATCTCATATTGTCTGTAGCCGGTATCTTCTAAAAAATAAGACGTGAAAGAGAGCATCTCCGCGAGCGTATCTTCATCGGGAAGCGGTAGTTTGCCATTTGAGTAAAGCGCTCCAAATTCCGTATCATCTTCAATCGTAAGGCAGTAGGCAGATATATGAGTCGTATTAAATCTAAGCGCCTCTTCTAAATCCGCTCTCCACTCATCGAGGGTTTCAAAGGAGACCCCAAACATAAGGTCGAGATTGAAATTTTTAAATCCCACCTTAATTATGTCGTCTAATGTTTTCCTGCTATCATCAGATGTATTTATCCTTCCAAGTAGTTTAAGTTTTCTTTCCGAAAAGGATTGTACTCCGACGCTGATTCTATTTACTCCTGTGTCACACAAACCTCTTAACTTTTCTAAGTCCGCCGTTTTTGGATTTACTTCCAATGAGATCTCAATTGAATCTAAAGGACAGGTCACCTTCAAGATTTCACCTATTATTTTCCCTATACTCTCCGGGGAAAATAGAGAAGGTGTTCCACCGCCGAAAAATATTGAACTCAGAGAAGACCCCTCTATTGAATCTCTATAGAGGTCGAGTTCTTTGAGAATTGCCCCCGTATATTCCCTCTCCGGAATACGTTTTCCCACACCATAGGAATTAAAATCGCAGTATGGGCACTTCTTTACACAATATGGAATGTGAACGTAAACGCCAAATGTCATAGAGATATTCTACACAGACAGACAAACGGCACAAATTACAACTCCTGCAGAAAAAAGCCCTTGACTACGTTTATCAAAGTTGATAAAATGATGAATATAGTAAATAACAGACGAGAGTTCTCGATTCTAAGTTATATTCGAGAGTATCTTCTTCTATAAATTCCGTGGAGGCGGAGATGGGGGAATTTATATTCAAGATCGCTGAAACTGCAGAGGAATTAGAAGAGTATTTTCGCCTCCGCCACGATGTCTTTGTCCAAGAACAGAAAATATTTCCTGAAACCGACATAGACCACTATGACCGGAGCGCAGTGCATATAGTTGCAATTGATAAATCAACTGGAAGGGTGGTAGGAGCAGTCAGATGCTATAGGGAGAAAGAAGATACTTGGTTCGGTGGACGACTTGGAGTTGCTCCTGCATATCGCAACGGACAGGTGGGACCAGGGCTTGTGAGACTCGCTGTAAAAACGGTAAGATCCAACGGATGCAAGAGATTCCTAGCATATATTCAGCCCCAGAACGTGAGATTTTTTGAGAGATTGGGATGGAAAACGGTAGGAGAGCCAGTGACTTATCAAGGTTTTCCCCATCAGCTAATGGAAGCGGATTTGGATTTGGCTTAAGAAGCATATTTTAGTCATGAATGCAAACACATATGAACAAGAAAAACAAATGCATGAGCTAATTTCTGCTTTACGTTCTTCTACCCGTTTAGACCACAAGGCAAAGTTAAAAAACCTCTGGCACCTATTACCTCAGACCCCACAAATCAACGGCAATGATATATTTATTGGCGACGATGCGGCATCCATTAAAACCCAAGACGGTTACCTGCTTCTTGCTGCAGAAGGTGTTTACCCCCCCCTCTTAAAATCAAATCCTTACCTTGCTGGGCGCACATCTGTTCTTACAAATGTAAATGATATATACGCTATGGGCGGCAGACCTCTGGCAATTGTAGATGTGATCTTCGCATCAGATTCCGAAGAGGCTGAGAAAGTACTCCATGGAATTAGAGACAATGCATTACGTTATAAGGTTCCCGTAGTTGGCGGACATTTTACCCTCGAATCGGGTTGCTCTTCGCTCTCCGTTTCTATACTTGGTAAGGCCAAGAGGTTGATCTCGAGCTTTGATGCCAAGACAGATGACGATCTGGTTTTTGTCTCCAACCTCAATGGGAGGTTCTATTCGGGTTTTAATTTCTGGGATTCTTCAAGCAACTTAAGTGACAAAGAGGCTCTAACCCAGTTGGAGCTTCTTCCACAGATAGCCGAAGATGAACTGGCAGATGCAGGAAAGGACATAAGTATGGCTGGACTCATAGGCTCAACATTAATGCTTCTTGAGTGTTCCCAGAAGGGTGCAGAGATTTACATTGATAAAATCCCTATGCCCTCTAATGTCTCTCTAAAAGATTGGCTGATTACGTTCCCGAGTTTTGGATTTGTTCTGTCTTTAAGACCCCATAATACTGCAAAGGTTAAAGAGATTTTCAGAAAGCTTGATTTAGTGTGTGAGCAGATCGGGAAAGTAACCTCTGACTGTCAAGTTCTTTTCGTTAGGGATTCGGGCGAAAAAAATCTCTTTTGGGACTTTAAAACAGAGCCTTTGATTGGAATTGAAAAGATAAATTCTAATATCAGTTAACAGGTAAGTAGATGGTTGAAGAGAAGAATCAGGTAGACAGAATTATATCAAAGCTGGGGGAGAAAATAAAGGCCCTTCGCATTGAAAAGGGTTGGTCTCTTCAGGACTTAGCCCAAAAATCCGGTATCTCTGCAGCCGGGATTCACAGGATTGAGTCGAATGGCATAACCCCAACAATAACTACCATGATGAAAATAGCAGACGCCCTAGGGAAAAAGGTCAGCTTCTTTATAGAGGAAGAAGAAGAGGACGCCGTCTTTGTCCCTTCGGGTAAGCGCGAGTCAATATTCACCTTTAAGAAAGGGTTAGACTTACAATGCGTCTCTGCGAAAAAATACGGTGACTTCATCATGACTGCTGCTTACGCGGTGGTTGAGATTGGGGCGTCAAGTGGCAGAAAACCCATGAGTCATCGCGGAGAGGAGTTGGTCTATTGCATTGAAGGAAAAATGGAATTTCAGGTAAATAACAAGGTATATGTACTTAACCCCGGCGATAGCCTCCATTTTAGAACGATTGCAGAACATAGATGGAGGAATATAGGCAACGTCCGGGCAAAGCTAATATGGGTGCTCGCTGTCCCGCCCTCGTGAGGAACTCGATTACATGGCTACCAAAACCAAAATTCAGGGAAAATCAAGAGAGACAATGTACCTGGGAGAGCGGATTAATGAGGCAAATGCGGTTGCTA
Organism: uncultured Spirochaetia bacterium; assembly: GCA_964389705.1. GTDB lineage: Bacteria > Desulfobacterota_D > UBA1144 > Nemesobacterales > CSP1-2 > PSLL01. The sequence continues at coordinate 64,682 of CAYMEO010000002.1, read as the reverse complement.
TAGAGAGAATACTCTCTGTTGAGCCAGTTCTCGTTGATGTAAATACTGCACTCAATGCCATACCCAATATGACCCCTAATACCATACTCCATGCAGGTCCGCCAATTGAATGGGAAAGGGTGTGTGACCCAATGAAGAGGGCTATTAGAGGAGCCTTGATTTTTGAGGGACTGGCCAGTGACAATCAAGAAGCGGAGAGGCTAATTCAGGCAAATAAAATTAAAATCTCTCCGAACCATCACCATGATGCCGTAGGCCCTATGACAGGAATCATCTCCCCTTCCATGCCCGTAGTTGTCTCAAAGGATTTAACATACGGCAGAACTGCCTATTCTACTTTTAATGAAGGCGGGGGCAAGGTTCTGTGGTTTGGGGCTTTTGGAGATGAAACGCTTGAGAGACTCAGATGGATGCGTGATGTATTAGGTCCCGTGATGAAAAGTGTAATTAGAAAGGCAGAAGGCATTTCGATCTGGAATATATTAGCTCAGGGAATTCAGATGGGAGATGAGTGCCATAACCGTCACGCTGCCTCTACAAACATCTTTCTCAAAAGCATCATTGAGCCTCTTTTTTCAATAGATTTATCTCGTGATGTCGCCCTACAGGTCTACAGATTCATTGCCGGAAACAGTCACTTCTTCCTCAATATAACTATGACTGGCTGTAAACTCGCAATGGATGCGGCCCGTGATATAGAGGATTCTACAATAGTTACTGCCATGTCTCGAAATGGAACAGATTTTGGTATCCGCGTAAGCGGGCTTGGAGATAGCTGGTTTGTAGCCCCCTCTCCTCATCTTCTCGATGCCCTATATAATCCAGGGTATAGTTCCGATGAGGGCGCTCCTGATATAGGGGATAGCGCAATTATAGAGACTATGGGACTTGGCGGATTCGCTATTGCTTCTGCGCCTGCTATGGCCTCATTTGCCGGCGGCGGCTTCCAGGAAGCCATAGATATAACGAAGCAGATGGGTTTGATTACGATTATTAAAAATCCCAAATTTGCAATCCCCTCTCTAGACTTCGAGGGAATCCCGACGGGGATTGATATTCGTAAGGTCATAGAAACGGGGATTCTTCCAAGCATAAATAGCGCAGTGATTCATAAAGCCACAGGAGTGGGACAGATCGGAGCCGGAATTGTGAAGGCTCCTTATGAGTGCTTCGTAAAGGCCCTCATGACCTTTGGAGAGAAATATGATTTGGCGGCATAGTAGTAGATACGAAGAAGAAAAAAATGGCGGTAGTCAGCACGATTAAGAAAAACTATTATCAGGACTCACTGAAGCTTATGCAGATAAGCCAGAAGCTTAGTACTCTACCCGGCATTAGAAAAGCCTCTGCGATTATGGCAACAGAGGCTAATCTAAGGATGCTAAGAGACACAGGGATAATAAGGCAGATTCCTGAATCGGCAAGCGCAAATGATTTGATCGTAGCCATCGAAGCAGAATCCGAAAAGTCAGCAAAAGAGGCGATAGAAAAATTGGATCTACTTCTCTCTCCAACGCGTTTTGGAGATACTGTAAAGACAGAATATAAGAATCTCGATTCCGCATACAATGCCCTACCTCAGGCAAACCTTGCCATTATTTCCGTTCCCGGTCAATACGCAAAACTAGAGGTGGCAAAGGCAATAGAAAGAGGGCTTCATACGTTTCTTTTCAGTGATAATCTGTCAGTAGAAGAGGAAATAGAGCTTAAAGAAAGGGCAAAAAAGAGGGAACTACTGATGATGGGGCCGGGGTGTGGCACAGCAATAATAAATGGAGTTGGTCTTGGGTTTGCAAATGTTGTGAATCGAGGACCGATTGGGGTAATCGCTGCAGCAGGAACAGGAATGCAGGAGGTCACAAGCCTCATACACAACCGGGGTTCAGGGATTTCTCATGCAATCGGACTAGGGGGAAGAGACCTATCCGAAAAGGTCGGCGGCATTATGGCAATAGAAGCGATAAGGATGCTCAAAAATGATAGAAGCACACAAGCCCTTCTCCTCGTTTCCAAACCGCCGTCTGAGGAGGTAGCGCAAAAGGTGATTAATTCGGTTCGTGAATCCGAGAAGCCCGCAGTTGTCTGCTTTCTCGGAAATAAATTCGATAAAAAAATAGATTCAAACATCCGCTTTTCTTCAACATTAGAAGAGGCGGCTTTAGAAGCTTTGAGACTCGTCAATGGAAATACGGATCAGCACTATATTCTCTCCGATAAAAGTTGGAAGAAACAGGCCAAGAGGTTTATCCAGTTACTCAATCCTAAACAGAAATACATTCGGGGTCTGTTTTCAGGAGGCACCCTTTGCTATGAGGCTCAATGCGTTCTAACACCGATTTTAGGAAAAATTTATTCCAACGCCCCGTTATATAAAGAAAACAAATTGGATGACTCAAATCGTAGTAAGCGCCATACATGCATTGACTTAGGTGAGGAGGAATTCACATTGGGGCGCCCTCATCCAATGATAGATGCAACCCTGAGAAAAGAGAGATTAATAAAAGAGGCCTCTGATCCAACCACGGCTGTAATACTTTTCGATGTAGTCCTTGGATACGTGTCAAGCCCTGACCCTGCTGGAGACCTCATCCCGGCAATTAAAGAGGCAAAAAAAATAGCAATGAATAAAAGGCGTTCTATAGCCTTTGTGGCTCATGTCTGTGGCACTGAAAAAGACCCACAGGATTTAAAATCACAGGAGAAAAAACTAGTGGAAATCGGGGTATTAGTTTTTCCTACAAACGCCCTTGCCTCAAGGGTTGCAGGGTGGATTATAACAAGAGGGGAAAAAGGGCTGGAGATTTAATAGGGAGAGAAGGTAGATGAATGTAGCTGTAGTGGCATTTGGTGGAAATGCCCTTATGGATTTTAGTGGTAAAAGCAGTTACGCCGATCAGTTGATGAGAACTGAGAAGATGTGCAGTGAGATTTTGAGTCTTTTTGATTCGGGCTATCAGGTCGTGATCACCCATGGTAACGGCCCTCAGGTTGGAAATCTTCTCATGCAGCAGGAATCCCTGGCTGATATCATTCCACCGATGCCCCTTGATGTCTGTGATGCAATGACACAGGGACAGATAGGGTATATGATAGAGCAGACCCTGAGAAATACGTTTACTAAAAATGGAATAAAAAAACCAGTTGTTTCCCTTGTAACTCAAGTATTGGTTTCTGAGAATGACTCCGCATTTAAGAATCCTACGAAGTTTATCGGTCCATTCTTTAACAAAGAAGAAAGCGAAAAACTCGAGAGGGAAAGGGGCTGGCAAATGAGAGAAGATTCAGGAAGGGGATGGAGGCGTGTTGTGCCATCTCCAAAGCCCGTTGACATAGTTGAAAAGGAAGAGATTGAAGAGATGATAAAAAGGAATTTTGTCGTAATAGCATGCGGAGGCGGTGGAATCCCAGTACTTCAAGATAAAAAGGGAAAACTCAAAGGAGTAGCCGCGGTGATTGATAAGGATTTTGCGGCAGAGAGACTTGCAAGTCTTATCGGTGCGGAGATACTCCTTTTAGTCACATCTGTAAATCAGGTGTCTATTTTCTATGGAACGCCAAAGCAAAAGAATCTAAGCAAGATGACACTTAAAGAAGCCAGGCACTATCTGGCAGAAGGGCATTTCCCACCAGGAAGCATGGGACCTAAGATTGAAGCCGCGATTAAATTTCTCGATTCGGGTGGAAAGAAAGCAATCATAACATCGCTCGAAGGAATAGACAACGCATTAAAAGGAAAGGGCGGAACGGAAATAACTCAGTGATCGGGATGGCTTTGAAAATCATGGAGGATAGAATGATGCCTTTTTAATACCCTGTGCCCAGACATTAAGCACAAGTTAGATGGATGTTTTCAAAAATCAGCCTCCTGACAATCGAAGAGTATTTTAACAAGTGGCATATTGATTGCGAAAGAGATTCAAGGAGGCAACCTGAAAAAATGATTGCTCTTTTTTGGCTTTTATAATAAGATAAAGTAAAGGAGGTGAATCAGATGAAGGTAAACAGAAAGGTATTTGATGCCCATACTCACATAGGCGAGTTGGCCGCATACAAGTTTTATGACCTTAAAGAACCCGTAAAGCCAACTGTAATAGAATACCCATCCTCAAAGGAATACATAAAGCACATGGACGAGTATGGGATAGATCGGGCAATGGTTATATCCAATTACGGTGTACCCGATTCAGGGCAGCCCTTTACCCTAAATCCCCTTGTGATTGATAGCGTCCATAAAGCCGACAGACTTGTAGGAGCCATTTGGGTCTCAGGTATGGCAAAAGATAAGGAGCGAACAGAAGAAGCTCTAAGGCATGTAAAAGAGAAAGGTATTGTGGCACTAAAAGCCACATGTCTTCTTGGCGGAACTTATAGGCCTGCGGAATGGGACGATACAACAAGGGGAATATGGAATAGCATTGTGAATGCTGCTGAGGAAAATAACCTCGTTCTCCACATTCACACAAGTCCCGGAGGTGGCTCCGATGTAGGGAACGCCTTTGAGTTTGTAAAGGAATTTGGAAAGCGGATTAAAATCCATATAGTCCATATGGGAGGCGGCGTAAGCGGCCACATAAGGCTTATTCCTAAGTTCATTGAGTTGGTAAAAGAGGGCTACCAGGTTTACACGGATACCACATGGGCTATTGGTTTTGGCTCACGGTGGTTGCTTCACGAGATCGAGCGCACGGGCATAGGCACCGATAATGTGATCTTTGCCTCTGATACGCCTTGGGGAGACTTCCCCTCAGAGTATTGGAAGGTTGAGGGTGCAAAGATTTCAGAAGAGTTAAAAAATAAGATTTTTTGGGAAAACGCCCAGAAGCTCTATTCTAGATGAAGGTCAAGGGGGGAAATTATTGGGATTTCGACTGGCTTCTGGTTTGGTGTCTTAGGATTGGCCAAATTGAATATAAAACCAAGGAGGGAATAAAAATGGCTGTAGAAAGGGTAAAAGGAGAAAAACCACAAAAGGGAAAGGCAATTGTCAATTATGAGGAAAAGGTATTTCCGGATTACAAGGCGAATCCCGGAGAAAAGGCGCTATTTCTTGTCCATACTGTTCCGTATGAGGGTTCGGTAGCCGGTATCAATATGCTGACGGCTATAAGATGTAAGAAAAAGGGATATGATGTAAGTGTTGTCTTCTATGGCCCGGCCTCTGCTATACCCGTCTACAGGGGCTGGCCAAACATAGGAGACGACGGCTATGGTGCAGGAATACAGCTCTACCCCAATCTCGTTCAAAGAATGCTCAATGAAGGAATAAAGGTCTACGCATGTCGATTCTCAGCTGCCTGTCTCATAGGTGTAAGAGAAGAGGATATGTTAGAGGGTGTCAGACCAATACATCCGACCGATATCCTAGATATAGTAATTGAACACCACAGGGCAGGTGCAATGATGTTTAGCACATGGACTGTATAGCGGATAATCCGCTTGGCTACTTCCCAGGGGTGATAGATAGATTGTATTATTTTCATTTCTCGCATTCTACAGTAAAGCAGTTTGAGGTGATTGCCCCTGCCACTTGAACAGGAATATAGGCGCTCGGCTATTTCCATTTAGCTAGGATTGTGAGAACAGCTGAGCGCCTAATCAAAAGGAGGAGATTTATTATGGATTCAAAGGCCCTGAAAGTAGAGCTGCAGAGTTATGGACTGAGGATTCCCGATACGAGGAATATAAGGAGGGGCGGAGCAGGGCCTACCGGAGGAATCCATCTAAAGATTCTTCCCGACATCGAAGGGAATATCCCAGTTGTTGGAGATTTCGTCCATTCCTCTCCATATTACCTCGATCAAATAAATGGCGAATATTGGGTATTCCGAGATGGGATTGCCCTGAATCAGGTCGAACTCATGGGAGCAGCAAAGTTTTATGAATATACAACGTCAATGGGGATACCTATGGGAAAGATCGGACTCCTCCACTGCCCTACAACGTTTGCTACGACTCTCCTTCAAACATGCGTCTTCTGGGAGGACTCAAGGCGATGTAAATTCTGTGGGATTGAACTTACACTCAAAGACAGAAGTACGGTGGGATTTAAGGATCCGAAAAGCCTCGTTGAAACCATATCGCGTGCAAAAGAACTCGACGGCATAACGAACGTAGTTTTTACATCCGGAGTTGCAAAGGATGAGGAAAAGGCGCTGAAGAAATACATCGAAATATGCTCAGAGGTAAAAAAGGCAACAGGTCTCCCGATTCAGCTCCAGATAATCCCTCCTGAGGATTTGAGCTGGCTTCAGAGGTTAAAAGACTGCGGCGTTGATGCTCTGGGGATTCATATTGAAACATTCGACCCGGAGGTGTTTGAGAAGATAACCCCGGGAAAGGCAAAAATCGGATTCGATAGATATGTACACACATGGAAAGAGGCCGTCAATGTTTTTGGAAGATGGCAGGTTAGCACATATGTTTTAGTCGGGCTCGGAGAAAAATTAGAGACCATAATAAACGGCGTCGCCCTTTGTGCCTATCTTGGAGTTTATCCGTTTATCGTCCCATTCCGTCCAATTGCAGGAACACCCATGGAGAATGTAAAACCTCCGGAGCCTCATGTGATGGAATATGTTTATACTGAAGCCGCAAAGATACTCTCGAAATATGACGGTGGATCAAAGAGCAGTAGGGCAGGGTGTGTAAGCTGTGGCGAGTGCTCAGCGCTTCCCGATTTTGAGAGGGCATTGAATCCGAGGAATGTGAGGTTTAAAAAATTCAACTCGAAATCGCATGATGTTAACTGACTTATAAAGAATATGTAGGTCTTAGCTTAAGTGAGGTGAGTTTAATATGGCTCAAAATAATCTTCGCATCATTGTAGTAGGTGGAGGTGCTGCAGGGATTTCAGCAGCATCAACGGCAAGGGCCGTTGCTCCAGACGCCCATGTAATCCTCTTTACAGAGTATGAAGATGTAGCCTACAGCCCCTGTGGAATTCCCTTTGTTCACGGAAGGGAAATCCCAGATTTTAAAGGCTTATTTCTTCAAACCCCTGAGCATTATGCCGAGATTGGAATTGATCTAAGACTCCAAACAACCGTTACAGGAATTGATATAAACAAACGTACAGTAAGTGTCGGCTCCCAGGTGTTTGAGTGGGATCGCCTTGTCATTGCTACTGGGTTTGAATATGAAAAACCCAACATCCCAGGAATTGATTTAGAAGGAACACACTATGTTAAAAACATACGCCGTGCAATGGAATTTGATAAAATCCTCGATCAGATAAAAAGGGTCGTCGTCGTATCCGCAACGCCGCTTGGAATTGAGATGACAGGAAATCTCGCGCACAGAGGGCTTGAAACCCATCTCGTAGACGAAGGAGCATGGCTTATGTCTGAGGTTGCCGATCCAGATATTATGCAACCGGTGCAGAAGTCCCTTGAGGAACTCGGAGCAAAGATCCATCTTGGAACAAAGGTCCTTGGATTTAACGGTTCAGATGGGAAGATAAGATCCGTCGCCACGACAGAGGGAGAAATTCCCTGTGATGTGGTTGTGATTGCCACACATAAAAAGCCAAATAATCGCCTCTCACGAGAAGCGGGACTAAAGATTGGAGCAACTGGCGGAATCATCGTGGATGATCATATGAGAACATCTGCAAAGGACGTTTATGCAGCCGGAGACTGCGTAGAGGTCATCCATGGTGTGACTGATCTTCCTATTCAAGGTCTTTCAGGAAGTCACGCTTATTCTCAAGGAAGGGTTGCAGGAGCAAACGCCGCAGGTGCTGACCGTGCTTATGATCCAGTATACGTCCCTTGGGGAATGGTAGGCGGAAAAGTCCATATTGGCGGAGTTTCACTCGGCGAAACCCTGCATAAGGCCTTGGGGATTCCTCATTTCGTTGCTTCTGCACAGGGAATTTCGAGGGCAAGATACTATCCAGGTGTAAGTAGGATTCTCGTAAAACTCATTGCTGACCCGAAAACGCTTCGCGTAATGGGTGCTCAAATGGCAGGTGGTGAAGGAATTAAAGAAAGAGCAGACTTTCTTGCATTTGCTATAAAGCGTGGGGCTACGCTCGAGGATTTTGCATGGATGGAGAATGTTTATTCTCCTCCGATTGGAGCCTTAATGGAGCCAATTGCTTTAGCTGCACAGGCAGGCCTTGGCAAGTTAGGAAAGATGAAATAGTTCGGAGATAAAACACAGACTGGCTAGAGAGAAAGCAAGAATGCCTGAAAAAAAATCCTTCGGTGAGTGGTTGAGAAAAAATGCTGAAAAATACCTTCTTGAAGTCGCCGCGGATGAGATGGCAGCCCGTTATCCTGGTCTCTGTGCAAAGCCATATAGAAAAAAAGGACCCATTCCATTTTTCTGGCGAAATATATTTGTTCCGATTTATTTGAGGATTCCCTGGAATGTCCGCAGAAAAATAATTCTTCTCAGTTCATATCCAACTGGGAAACGTCCGCATTGGCAAAGACGTGGACAAACGTAATTTCCTATCCATGTCTATGAATAAGAAAACCCGTTCCAACCTGTTAGTAGCCGAATTTATTGGCTATAGGGCACTAGAAATACTAAGCAACTCTAAAAAGTATAAAGTGCACAGCGTCTTTGACCATGCGTTCTATATACAAACCAGTAATAATTTCCTAATTAATGTAATTAAAAATGAGAACTATATCAGTCCTGTATCTATTCTAATAAAAGATTTTGGGGATAGGAGCTTTAAATCAATCGGCGCTTTGGAAGGAATGGAGGTGAAATCCGATAATAGTATCCTGATAATTGGAGATAATATAATTACTATCAAACTGGCAAAAGCCTCTAACTGGGCTCCACCTCCATTCCCTAAAGGCCCTCTTATAAGCCCAATGAGTATAAGTCTAAATCTCAGGGTGCTCAGAGACGTGATTTATACGTGTCAAAGTAGAGAAGGGCTCGTTCCGCTTCTAGAGAACGTGGAATTATACGGCCCGCTTAAATTCTTCCTTCAACCCCAAAAGCCCACACTCTCGGAAAGGGCAAGACCCTATATCGACATGCTCATGCGGGGATTGTTCGGAGGCCAGTATCACATGGTCTTAAGCGGGGCTCTACCCATCATTGGGCTTGGTCCTGGACTCACTCCTTCATGTGACGATTTCCTATTGGGACTAATACTTAGCCTGAACATATGCGGAAACACGCTACTTAAAGGCAGAAAAAAACAGATTAGCTTCTACAAAAGAGTCTCATCTGAGATATGTCGGATAGCAAAAGGGAAAACCACAATATATAGCCAAACCCTTTTGGATCAAGCCCGACGCGGCGAGGGGCATAAATCTGTAATTGAATTGATCTACAGCCTCATCACAAAAGACCCAGATCGAGTTGCCTCTGCCTCAAAGACAGTAATAGAAATGGGGCAGACTTCAGGAGCCGATATCGCAATCGGCATCTATTATGGGATTCGATTTCTAGTTTCACAGATGGAGATGAAAAGCATAGAAGATTTAATAGATGAAATCACTTAAGATCGCACTCCTTACCTATTCGACAAAGCCAAGGGGCGGTGTAGTTCACACACTAAATCTGGCTGAGGAATTATCCCGCCTTAAGCACCGGGTTCATGTATATGCTCTGAGTTCAGGAGAAGGTTTTTTTAGAACTGTAAGCGTCCCGTACACCCTTATCCCCTGCCCTACTCCTAGTGAAGAGACAATAGATGAAAAGGTAAAGCGATATATAAACATATATTCTAACTTCCTGGTCTCCGCATCCAGAGACTATGAGATATACCACGCCGAAGATTGCGTTTCTGCAAATGCCCTTCTCAATTTACGTAATTGGGGCCTAATAAAATCATTCGTTAGAACTATCCATCACATAGATGACTTTACATCACAGTCTCTAATTGACTGTCAAATCAGAAGCATCGTGGAGCCAGATTACTTAATCACTGTCAGCAAGTTTTGGAAAAAAGAACTCCGCTCCAGATATTCATTAAGTCCCACTGTCATTCATAATGGCGTGGATGTAGAGAGATTTAATATTCAAGAAAGACTTTCAAAAGAAAAGGCAAAAGATATTTTTTCTGTAAGTGGATGTAAGGTAATTCTGAGCATAGGCGGAATTGAGCCTCGCAAAAATACATTAACCTCACTTAGGGCATTTAAGATTGTAAGTCAGTATTTCAAGGCAAAAGGCCAGCGTCTAGTATGGCTAATAGGAGGCGGTGAGACACTATTTGATTACAGGGCATACCGTGAGGAATTCTTCTCCGAAATCAAGAGTATGGAATTAAACCTTGGTAAAGACATAATCCTCCTTGGTGCCGTTCCCGATGGTTCTATGCCCAATCTCTATAGAGCAGCAGATGCACTTGTTTTTCCTTCTGTCAAAGAAGGATGGGGGCTTGTTGTACTTGAGGCTATGGCATCGGAGCTTCCAGTAGTTGCTTCCAGTATAGAACCATTGACAGAGTATTTAAAAGACGAGGAAAACGCTCTACTTGTTTCTCCTATGGATTATAAATCTCTTGCTCAGCGGATTATTAGTGTTTTAGAAAAACCTGAGCTTCGAGATAAACTTATAAAAAACGGAAAAAAAACGGCAGAAGTTTATAGTTGGAGAAATACAGCACTAAGGCACGCGGAGTTCTACAGCAGAATTCTAGTCTGATTGATATCGCTTCTACTCAGACCTTTGAGCCTGCTAATTTTTGATTATTAGATCCAATATCTACGTGAGCTCTGCACGGAAGCTCAAGTTGACCTCCCAGGTCTGGTCTAGGGACTCCACTTCGCCCCCTGTCGAGAGCCTATCCCCGCACCTCGCCCTGCTCGATATGAAAGTCCTCTACCTTGAGTTTGCCAAGAGAGCTAAACGGCGTCTTTTTATGTGCCGTGTGCGCTACTTCAGTGCCAACGAGATGCCCAGAGCGGGTGAAAGTTACAATAAGGACGCTGCCGAACTTGCCAAAGGAGGCCATGATTTCAGGATGCTGTTCACCCCCGTATCCCTTTCAGTGAGTATGACAATAACAGTCTCCTTACCTGAGAACGGCTCTTCGGCATGTGCGGTGGCGAAGGCGAGGAGGGCATCATTACTATTCCCGCGAAATATACCAGTTACAGACCGCTCTGCAGCCGTAAGGGTTACTAGACCAAGGAGACAGACACAAACCAGCTCTAGAGTACGAAAAATGGGCTGAGCCATGAGAATTTACCCCCCTTAACTGGGTTTATGTCAACCACTTTGTAATCTCTGTAATCTCTTCCTTTGCGAAAATATACTTTGTAAGTCTTCCTAAAGTCAGTAGATTAGAAATTGAGCCCCTAAAGGCTTGAAGACTAAAATACATACCTAATCTTTGTGCGCCTCGAGGCAGGTAACACCTTCTGGGCCAACGCGTGCGGCATGAATGGTGCCGCGTGGCAAATCCAGACGATCACCGGCACGGGTCTCAATTTCCTGATTTATCTGAGGCAGAACCCAGGTAATCGAGCCACGCACAACGTAGATTACCTTATCGTAAGGATGGGTATGTGCGGGATATGTATCACTTGGTGTATTAGACCAGACATATGGAGATAAACCCTCCAGACGAAGGTACTCACGCAATGTGCGCTCATCCGGTGGCTCCGGTTTTTCCCAACGTTGGATTTTCAACTCTGTCATTAATAGAAATTTTATCGGTTGTAGGGGCACATTGCAATGTGCCCCTACATTTTGGTCACAAGTTAAATAAATAGAGGTGCAAGGACAAGTGTAATTGTGGAGAGGAGTTTTATAAGGACGTGTATTGAGGGACCCGCCGTGTCTTTAAATGGATCGCCTACCGTATCACCCACCACGGCGGCTTTATGGGCATCAGACCTCTTTCCACCATACATCCCGGTTTCTATAAACTTCTTTGCGTTATCCCATGCGCCTCCGCCGTTGTTCATAAGGGTTGCAACGAGGATTCCACCGATGGTTCCGACCATAAGAAACGCAGCCACCGTCTCAGCACCAAGACCAAATCGCTTGAATACAAGCCCTACCAATACAGGCATACCAACGGCAAGAATCCCTGGAGGAACCATCTCCTTTAGCGCCCCTTTTGTAACGATGTCAACAGACCTTGCATAATTCGGCTTTGATGTCCCCTGAAGAATACCTGGATTCTCCTTAAACTGAGCGCGAACATCATTGATTATATAGTAAGCCGCACGTGCAACGGCTCTGATCGCAAGGGCACTGAAGAGAAAAACAAGCATTGCCCCAAGAAGACCTCCTACAAAAACCTGAACCTTGGCAATATCAACCGAGTGAAAGGCACGACCCGTAATATGGGTTATCTCATCTAAGTAGGCAGAAAATAGCAAAAATGCCGCAAGGGCCGCAGAGCCGATTGCATATCCTTTTGTAAGGGCCTTGGTTGTGTTTCCAACGGCATCGAGTCTATCCGTTTTGTTCCTGATCTCTTCCGGCTGTTTACTCATCTCAACAATCCCGCCTGCATTATCTGTGATAGGCCCGAATGTATCCATAGCAAGGATATATGCGGCTGTTCCGAGCATACCCATTGTGGCGATTGCAGTACCATAAAGCCCGGCACTGGTTGTAGAAATATCGGTGTACTCCCTTAGTCCATAAACCCCGCAGTAATATGCTCCGATAAGTGCTGCTGAGATTGCAATTACTGGAAGGGCTGTACACTCAAGACCGACTGAAAGTCCAGCTATGATATTTGTTGCGGGTCCTGTTTGAGATGCCTCGGCAATAAACTTCACAGGGCGGTATCTATACTCTGTATAGTACTGCGTAATAAAGACAAACACGATGCTTGTTGTAATTCCTATAACACCGGCAATAAAAAGCCAGAAGTTATGGTTAAGTAGGAAAAATGTAGCTATATAGAACCCTATAGCTGCCAGGACACAGGCAACATAATACCCACGATTTAGGGCAGACATCGGGTCTTCTTTATCATCCTTTAATCCTACCATCGCGATTCCAACCATACTGGCAACAAGCCCAAAGGCACGGGCAACTAGGGGAAAGAGAATCCCCTTTATACCAAAGTGAGGAAAGAGGGCAACCCCAAGGATCATAGCGCCTATATTTTCAGCCGCTGTGGATTCAAATAGGTCTGCGCCACGCCCCGCACAATCACCGACATTATCGCCCACGAGGTCTGCAATAACTGCCGGATTTCTCGGATCGTCTTCTGGGATTCCCACCTCCACCTTCCCTACAAGGTCAGCCCCCACATCGGCGGCTTTTGTGTATATTCCACCACCAAGCTGAGCAAAAAGAGCAACGAAACTCGCTCCAAATCCATACCCAACTATTAGAAACGGAACCCTTTTTATAAGCTCTGTATTATCTGTTGCACCCCCATAGAGGGTAAAAAGGATTCCGACTCCGAGAAGGCTCATGGCAACTATTGTAACCCCTGAAACCGCCCCGCCACGGAGGGATATCTTAAGTGCCCTATCCAAGCTTGATCTGACGGCGCTCGCCGTGCGTATGTTTGACCTAATTGAAATCCACATCCCTATATAGCCCGCAAGAGCCGAGCATCCGGCACCAAAAAGAAAGGCCACAGTGGTACGCCACGCCATATCGTGATCACCCTTTGCAAACCAATAAAGCACGAAGATGAGAGCAGCAAGAACAATGCTCAGCATTATTATGGTTGAATACTGCCTTTTTAGAAAGGCTTCAGCACCCTCTTTAATAGCATTGCTTATCTCCTGCATCGCAGATGTTCCGGTATCATTGCTAAGCACAAACTTAGCTAGATACCCGGCAAAACCGAGTGAAATCACACTTATACCTAAAACAATTACCAGAAGCACATGGGCAAGTTGCATGTCTTATTCTCCTTCTCCTTAAATATGATTTTTAGAGTCTAGGCTTAGTTTTGTTTAGAGCTAGAAGAAAGGCTCCGCCCCTTTTTGATAACAAAAAGAGATAGACGTAGCCCAAGGACCTTCATCCTCCATCAATTTAAATGGAAACAAATTTAAGCCTAACCCTCTTAGATAGTCAAAATTTGATTTTTCAGGGAATGCAAGATAACTGGAAAACTCGGAAATTACAAGTACCACCACTCGGGTATTGGGTGTTAGTACTACCATTTACCTAAAACCCGATAAAATCCCCTACCACTTGAAGTACAGACTCGATTAGCTATAATTTTTTATAATAACAAATATTAATTCAAGGAGAATTCCGGAATGGCAAGTGCAGGAATGGTAGAGTTAAGTGATTCAACATTTGAAAAGGAGGTTCTAAAGAGTGAGGAACCAGTCTTAGTTGACTTTTGGGCACCTTGGTGCGGTCCGTGCAGGATCTTAGCCCCTGTAGTTGAGGAGATTGCAAACTCATATTCAGGACGTCTAAAGGTAGGAAAGCTCAACGTTGATGATAATCAAGAGACCACAATGGCTTATGGGATAAGGAGTATTCCTACACTTATTATATTTAAAGGTGGAAAAGCCATCGATCAGATCATAGGAGCCGTTCCTAAGAGTGAAATAGAAAGAATGGTCAAAAAGGCTCTTTAATTCTCGTAAGACAGGGCATACAAGGTAGAATCAAGAGCCAGTAATTCGCTATGGCTTTGTTGCATAATTCACTGTAAACGGCTGACATTATTGTATTTTTCAATTTCGAACAAAATATGTAACTTATTGAAGTTATTGCAGATTTGGGCATTTATGCAACAACGCCATTCGCTATTATATTTACCGTGAAAATCGATTTATCTAATAAGGATAGGACAGTCTCAAAAACCCGCACCTATTATATGGACCATAACATCAAATGACTAAGTATTTAGAAATCCCTAATTAGACCATACTAGATTTCAAACAGGATAATTGGTAAAAATCTCCCGTCCGCACTTACGAGGGGTGCGTTAAAAAGAGTTTGACCCGTGTTGGAGACTCTCGCGCGGCCAATTGATAAACCGCCGTTAACCCCTTCAGAGACAATATCAATTATAGTTTTCGAACACAACCAGTCATCCATAGCTAGATGGATCTGAGACTCAATCGGCCTTCCAGATGAGGAACTTCACCCCGGATAATTTCACGAACACTGCACTCTTTGGAGCCAAGACTCAGTTTAAGATGGTGAAATGCCACCCAAGGATCAACCCTTGTACCGCAGGTAAATATGTCTACGGCTGCGTATCCGTATTCAGGCCATGTGTGAACTGCCAGATGAGATTCGGCAATCACTACTACACCACTTACCCCTTGGGGCGAAAAGTAATGAAATGAGCTTTCTAGCACAGTAGCTCCACATCGAGAGGCCGCCTCGAGCATATGCCTTTTGATTTTCTCCAAACTGTTTAGAATTTCAGGGTCGCACCCATGGTATTCCGCCAACAGATGCCTCCCTAGAGCCTTCAATCTCCCCTCCTTATGTTTTACAAGAATTTTTCGCAAAAGCTCAAAATATACCCTCTTGCGTTAAAAAGTCAAATAAAGAATGATAGATAGAAAGGAAAAAAATCCCTTGCAAAAGTTTTTATATAGTAATATTATCTTAATTGCCCTATTGCCTTAAAACCCTAATAATGAGGAGGAAGCAGATGGCTACGTATATAATGCTAAGTACCCTCACGGATGAGGGAAGAAAAACGGTAAGAATGAGGCCAGAGAGGATCAAAGAGGTAAATAAAGAACTAGAGAAGATGGGTGTAAGGGTAGTCGCCCAATATGCAGTGCTTGGGCCATATGACTTTGTCAATATCGTTGAAGCTCCGGACAATGAGACTATCTCAAAGGTCTCAATTGATCTAGGCTCTCGTGGCACCGTTCAGCTTATGACACTTGTGGCAATCCCAATAGAGGAGTTTGAACATAAGTTAAAAGAAGGCTAGGTTAGGGGAAACAAATGCCCGATCTAAACTCAGACCTTGTGTCTGATTTAAATCTAAAGTATGATTAATCACATACTGAATAAAAACAAGTAGATTACAGGGTTGGTTCTATACTCTGTCTAAGGGGTGAGAAATGATGAGTAGAAAAAGATTTTTATTTTTTGTAACCCCGGTCATAGGCACCCTTCTCCTCGCCTCCTCTCTAACCCTTGCAGAAGAAAAGGTAAATTCCAGGGGACAATTAGATACAGAAGCACAAGCCTTCAATACTTTGAGCGAAGAGTTTAGTATACTCCGCAAGGTCTTAGATGGGTTTCATGGATCATACCTTAATAACCTTCTCTGGAATCACGCGGACGATATAGTGGTATTAGATAGTACACTTTTTCAGAAAGGCAGCCTCGAAGGGATTGTTCCCGCTATCTATTTTTCTCTCAACCAGCAAGATACCTTATCTTCTATAAAACTTTCCACTATTGGTATAGGACTCCTGTTCTACCTGAATAGATAGAGAAGTAATCCGCACTGGTTTACCTCATCTACACTATGTGGGTGAGAAGATATATAATATATATGCCATGTGTTTGTCTTGTTTGCGGCACGCATGGTGATAAATACCTGGTAACAAGGGAGCTTAAACACATGATTGAGACGTTTTTAGTTGAAGATAAGATTCATTACCAAGAAGCACAACTCGAAATAATGAAAAGGGCGCTTATGCGGAACTTTATGTTGTCTGAAAATCCAGAGTTAGAGACAATATTCAAACACACTACACCCCAGATAAGGATTTACATAAAGTTCCTAATGGGATTGCTTCCTGAAATCCTATTGAGGGCACTGAGCCAGGATCTCTGTGATTCTATAAGCGGCGCCTTTTTAAATGCCCTTGCTAACCCAAATTCCGCAGAAACCCCCTCCCTGATTTTTCATTTCGTAGGGGATTTCAGATCAATTGAGTTTAAGGTCTCCTCAAGAGACGAAAAGACCCTACTTGAGGCATCGGAAAAGGTCATGGATAAACTATTGAACATAGTAAAATCAGAAGGGCTTTCTTCGGAATCAGACGGTTATACACAAACCTTCCATTACGAGGGTGGCAATTGGATTGAGTCAAATTAATTGTCGCACTGGATTATTTTGTTCCTTGGCTCGATCCCGCGCCTCAAGTATTTCTATCTATTCTTTATCCTAATGAGATAATAAACCTGGACAAAAACTAGGGGTTAATATAAAATCTGGATCAAAGACAGATGGAGTCTACCCTACTATTTGATATAGGCCTATCCATTGTTACCGCCAGCTTCTTTGCATACATAGCAAAGATTTTGAAGCAGCCCCTTATTCTAGCCTACATTATTGCCGGCATCCTTATTGGTCCTGTCGGACTCGGATGGATAAAGGATGAACACTCGGTGCGGGTTCTCTCAGACCTTGGACTTGCATTTTTGATGTTCATCATAGGGCTTGAGATTGATTTAAGAAAACTCATGGAAGCCGGAAAGGTTGTAATAACGGCCGGAGTCACACAGGTTTTAATATGCGGGATGCTTGGCTTTGGAGTTGCCCTATGGTTGGGATATAAGGGCTTAACAGCAGGATATATCGCCGCCGCCTTTGCCTTTAGCAGCACAATGATTGCGGTTAAAATCCTCTCTGATAAAAGCGAACTCGATACCATCGCAGGAAGAATAACCCTTGGAATTCTTCTCCTTCAGGACGTAATAAGCATATTTGTTCTCGCCGTACAGTCAAATATTACCAATCCCTCCGTTCTGCCAATCGCCTTTTCCTTTGCCAAAGGGATTGCACTTGTCTTAGGTGCAGGTCTTACTACAAAATACGTCCTTCCTCCATTATTTAGGTTCGTTGCAAAGCTTCCCGAGATACTCCTAATTTCTACAATCTCATGGTGCTTTGTAGTGTCGTGGCTTGCGATGAAAGCGAATTTCTCCATAGCAATGGGAGCCATGATTGCCGGAGTGAGTATGTCGAATTTCCCTTATAATCTTGACGTCATAGCAAAGATAAGGGCATTAAGAGATTTTTTCGTAACCCTCTTTTTCGTCTCCCTCGGAATGCAGATAGTTGTAAGCTCATCATCCGTTATAATATCGGCTGTCATAATATCTATCTTCGTAATCCTAAGCAGGTTCATCACAGTTATACCGGCCTTAAAAGCACTCAACTACGGCTATCGGTTTGGAATCCTATCCTCAATATCAATCTCTCAGATCAGTGAATTTTCGCTCGTTATAGTATCTGTAGGCTACAGCCTTGGACATATATCAAAGGACATAGTATCGCTTACGGCAATTATCCTTATAATTACATCAACGATCTCAACATACATGACACTCAATAACCACAAGATCACGGGCTTTCTTCTTGACTTTTTGGAGAAAATTGGGCTAAAAGAGGGAGACTCAGCCGAAGCCACAGCCACTGATCATAAGGGGAAAAATCTTATTCTCCTTGGATGCCACAGAATAGGGAGCTCACTAATAGAATCGCTTAAGAATAGGTATAATGATTTTCTAGTAGTAGATTTCAGCCCGGAGGTAGATATAAGGCTTAGGGTTCTAAACATACCCTTTCTCTATGGAGATATAAGCCACCAGGACACGATTGAAGAGATGGAAATCCAACGCGCAAAGGTAATAGTTTCATCTATTTCCGATGACTTTCTAAGAGGTACAGATAACCTTCGGCTATTAAAGCAAATAAAGAGACTGAATCCTACAGCAAGGGTTATTGTAACAGCAGAGACTATAAAGAAGGCCATCGAGATGTATAAGGCCGGAGCAGACTATGTTTTAATCCCAAGGATTTTATCGGCAAACCGTCTCTTAGAGATTATTGACATGGCTCTTAACGGGAGAATTGATGAATTAAAGATAAGAGAGATTGCAGCACTGGAAAATAGAACGGAGATTCTTGAGTGAAAGCCCGTAGATTTCCATTTGTAGAGTAATTCGTAGGGGTGCGCTGCAGCGCACCCCTAATTCAAATAGTATTAATTGCAATACACCGAGTAATTTGAGCTAACCCACCCTCTGTGATAGAATCCAGACAATCATGGAAGCAAGACTAATAAGAGGGTTTAACGATATACTTCCCGATCAGATTAAGAGGTGGCATCACGTCGAGGAAAGAGCAAGAACAATACTTGAACTCTACGGCTTTTCAGAAATAAGGACTCCTGTAGTTGAGTTTACAGAGGTCTTTGCAAGAAGTCTTGGTACAACAACGGATATTGTTGAAAAGGAGATGTACACATTCACAGATAGGGACGGTTCTTCGATCACGCTCCGACCAGAAGGCACTGCAGGGGTCGTAAGAGCATTCATAGAACACTCGATGTATGCCAAATCACCTATATCAAAGCTCTACTACATGGGAATGATGTTTAGACACGAGCGCCCTCAGAAAGGACGGTACAGGGGGTTTTACCAAATAGGAGCCGAGCTTTTTGGCGAGAAAGACCCCCTTGCCGATGCCGAGATAATAGCGATGCTCTGGCGATTTCTTGAGGCAATTGGAATCAGCCCGCTCTTGAAACTCGAGATAAGCTCCCTGGGTGATGAAAACTGCCGTCCGATTTACAAAAGGCAACTTATTGAATTCTTCACCCCTAGAAGATACGAACTCTGTGAGGATTGCCAGAGGAGACTCGATGTAAATCCATTGAGAATCCTCGACTGTAAGAGGGAGAAATGTAAAGAGATTACTCAGGAGGCACCTTCAATGCTCGACAACCTTTGCAATGCCTGTAAAGGGCATTTCGAGTCAGTTAAAAGCGCCCTTGAAAAGATTGGTACTCCTTATGTACTTAACCCTCGAATCGTAAGGGGTCTCGATTACTATACGAGAACAGTTTTTGAGATAACAACCAATGAGCTTGGAGCGCAAAACGCCGTAGGAGCGGGGGGAAGATACGACGGGCTTGTTGAGGAATTAGGTGGCCCTCCAACACCTGCTGTAGGATTCGCAATAGGAATAGAGAGGATCATATTACTTCATGAGAAGATTTTCCCAGAAGGGTTTCAAAAAGAAACCGACGCCTTTATAGCACACCTGGGAAGTGAGGCAAAAAGGGTTGCCTTTCTCCTTGCCTACGAACTCAGGAAAAACGGTGTTTTTATTGATATAGACTATGAGGATAGGAGCCTTAAAAGCCAGCTTAAACGCGCAGATAAACTCGGGGTTAAATACACAATAATCATTGGAGATCAGGAACTGAGCCGCGGCAAGGCGAGGATAAGAGATATGAGAAAGAGCACTGAGGAGGAGATGAATCTGGAGGACATAAAAAAGCTGGCAATTAAGTTCAGAATTTAATTAGGATAACTCTCGATTTAGATATGGTTCACCTCAAAAAACATTACGCGAACCAATCTTGAATTATAGGGAGCACATTGCAACGAGTCTCTAAAAATCCCAAAGACAACTATAGAAGCTAATGCAGTTGACTATAAATTAAGGAGAACAAATGGCCAGAAATAGGATTTTCTATGGGTGGTATATCGTAGCCGCATCTCTCATCTTAATCATCATGGATGGTCTTCTTCTCTATTCATTTGGTGTATTCCTCCCATATTTGAATAGGGAGTTTGGATTTTCCCGCGCTATAGGCTCTTCAATATTCTCAATGAGATCAATCGTCCTTGCCTTCTCTTTAACACTTGCAGGACGCCTTGTAGACAGATACGACCCAAGAGTGGTAATCGCTTCAGGAGGAATTATTACGGCTTTAGGAATGTTTCTCTCGGGTATCGCAACTAAGGGATGGCAATTATACGTATCCTATGGATTCCTAATCGGACTTGGAGATGGGGTTCTCTACATCACATGTGTAGCCGTAGTGAGCAGGTGGTTCATAAAAAAAAGGGCTCTTGCAATCGGAATCATTACAACTGGGGTACCGCTGAGTGGTCTGATTACAAATCCCCTTACCGCATGGCTCATCTCATCCTTGGGACTGAGAAATGCGTTCTTTGCATTAGGGGGGCTTCTCACAGCCTCGATGGTTGCGGTCTTAGTACTCAGGGGATATCCGGAGGAGAAGAATCTCAGGCCCTATGGAGAGGAAGAATTATCAAAAGCCCAAATCGCACAGAACAGCAATAATGATTGGAAAGCCCTTGAGGCTATAGCCACGCCGGCATTCTGGTTGATGTACTCGATGTATTTTTTCGGATTTGTTACCTTTCTGGTAGTTGTAATTCATCTTTTTAATTTCGCAATAGACTCAGGGATCCCCGCGCTCGTGGCCTCAGGCGCTCCGGCATCTATTGGGGCAGGAAGTATAGTGGGAAGAGTTACCATATCGGGATTGATCACAGAGGTCTTAGAGAGTAAGAGGGTGCTCTTTCTCTGTTTTTTTCTTCAGGGGAGTTCCCTGTTTCTCATACTTATTTTTAGGCAAACCTGGGCTTTTTACCTTTTTGGAATCCTGTTTGGATTTTTCTACAGCGGATGGGTTCCGATTTTTCCTACACTTCTTGGAAGGTTTTTCGGCCTCAGCGCAGTAGGAACGATATACGGTTTTTTTGGTACCTCATACTGTGTCGCGGCAATAGGAGGACCGCTTCTCGCTGGATACATACACGACATATCAGGCACGTACTTCTACGCCTTTCTTCTCAGTATATTTTTCTGTTATGCGGCTGCGATTTCGTCCTTCTTTATTAAGCCTCCAGAGAGAATAGTTAGAACCGTTGCCAGCGCGTCCCAATAGAACAATAATTGATACACACCGGGTGGATAGATGGAGAAATGCCGATAAATCTAATATAAAATATATCTAAGTCGAATATGGCTAGCGATACAATTTTAGAGGTTCGCAAATATGGCGATGGGTTCATCAAGGCTCTAAACCAGGAACTCTATCGAAATTTAGCCGGACTAAAAGAGGAAACTAACCTCAAATCTATATATGAGGCCCATCTCATTTTTGGCAGCACAGATGTATTTTTTTCCCTGAAGGATACATCCCCAAAGGATGTGGAAGAAGAAAAAGGGCTGAAACTGATTCTCAGCCTCTTAGCCCGTTCCATAGTAGAGAACAAAACGGCAAAGCTCA
Source organism: uncultured Spirochaetia bacterium (assembly GCA_964389705.1). Classification (GTDB taxonomy): domain Bacteria; phylum Desulfobacterota_D; class UBA1144; order Nemesobacterales; family CSP1-2; genus PSLL01. The sequence goes on along the minus strand of CAYMEO010000002.1, from coordinate 42,774 downwards.
AAGATGAAATTCTCAGGATCGAAGCCACGGATGAGATCAGAGTTGATTATAAAACAATCCCCTACAGATCAGCAGCAGCAGAGATAAAAAGAGAGGCGATAAGAACAAAAAGAGAAGATATAGATAGGAAAAGAAGGGAAATAGCCCTAAGGCTCGATCCTCTTTTTCTTAAAATTCTTGAAACCGCACACGGTGCTGCGTCGGAGATCGGATTTTCATACATAAGCCTCTGTGATGAAATGGGAGGACTAAATCTCAGCGAGATTGAAGAAAAAGCAAGAATATTTCTCAAGGATACGGAGTATGCCTACAGAGACCTGCTTAAATGGTTCTTACTAAAGCGGATGGAATTAAGATTAAAAGACGCTAAATGGCATGACCTTTCTTATCTTTTTAATTCGTTTGAACTCAAGTCAGAGTTTCCAAAAATAGATTTAAAGGCTCTGGCAAGAAAATGCCTCAATGAAATGGGCTTAGACATTGACGAAGGTATAAAGGCGGATTTATCAGGCAGGAAAGGAAAGGTTTCACGTCCCTTCTGTATTCCGATTGAAGTGCCACAGAATATAGTGCTCTCAGTTTATCCTGTAGGGGGTGTCGAAGATTACGAATCCTTCTTTCACATGCTTGGGATTGCACTTCTATACAGATACAGGAATCCCGAAGACGAATTTGAGTTTAAAAGGCTTACTGAATCGGCACTGGAGGAGGTCTTCGGATTTGTATTTAGAAACCTCCTTCTTCAGCCAAAGTGGTTGCGGAGATATTTAAAGTTAGATACAGGAAGAGACTTTCTAAGATTTCTGTATCTCAAACAACTCATGATCATTAGATACTACGTAGGGAAGCTTATTTATGAGTTGTCTCTTCATAAAGATGAAGACTTTAGAGACAAACCCGATTTTTATAGACAAACACTTAAAGAGGCAACCCTCTCCAATCATAGCGAAGACGATTACTTAGATGACTTTGATCTGTTTTTCCACAGTGCGAGTTATTTAAGAGGCTATATTATTGAATCAGAACTGAAATGGTACTTAAGGGAAAATTTTGATGAAGAGTGGTGGAGGAAAAAAGAAGCCGGAGATTTCATCCGCAATATGTGGAAAGAAGGGGGAAGAACCTTTTCTCAAGATATTTCTAAAATAGCGGGGTTTGAGAAGATTGATTTAGCTCCGCTCTTGAAATTTTTTGGAGAAATTTTGGGATAAATTCGATCATAAGATTCGTAGAAGTAGAAAATGACAACAGGGATATTCTACAGCCATATATTTAAGACAAGTCCAGGACCAGTGATAGGGCCTAAGTTTATCAATTTTCCTGAAGTCCTAGAAGATGTGCTCAAACTCCCCAATGTAAGGCTCTTTGAGCATAAGGCTGTATCAGAGGATTTAATTCTAAGATTTCATACCAGAGAAATGATAGAAAACCTAAAAGATAAACCATATGGGAAAAACGCATTTTACTCAGTTGGTGCCTGCATCGAGGCAAGCAAAAAGATAATGGGCGGAGAGTTAAAAAATGGGCTGTTATTTAATAGCGCATCAGGTCACCACGCCGGCCCCAAATACGCATGGGGTGGAACGTATCTCAACTGCGTTGTACCAGCGGTTTATCTCATAAGAGAGAGTTCAGATGCTAAAAAATTTGTCCTCATTGATACGGACCGCCATCACGGGGATGGAGACAGAGAGATGTTTAAAAACGATCCGAACCTTCTTCATATCTGCTTCTGTGACACATCCTATGTTAGTGAAACAAACATCTGTGTGAATGTCGGTTGGAGGTCAAGCAACGAGAACTACCTTGATCTTGTAAGGAAAGAATTCATCCCCAGAGCCAAAGAGTTTAATCCAGCAATGATTTTCCATTTCCTAGGACATGACACATGTCAAGGAGATTATGGAGACATCGGATTGACAGAAGAATTTTTTATAGACCTCGTGAAGGAAATAAAGAAGTGCGCCGAAGAGGTCTGTCAAGGAAGATACTTAATAATCACAGGTGGCGGCTCGCGAAGGGATGTAGCAGAATATATCTTCCCCAAAATTGCAAAGGTTTTGGCAACATAGAAACCGTTTGAACAATTGAGTCCGATGTGATACCCTATCGCTAAAGAGAAGGCAAATATCTTATAAATTGAACGCCGGAGAGAAATGGGGAGATTAGAATGTTTGGTATTGGAACAAGCGAGTTGCTTTTGATTCTCTTAATTGCCCTAATTGTCCTCGGTCCAAAGGAGATTCCTAAGGTTGCAAGAACACTTGGGCGGGCGATGAGAGAGTTTCAGAGGGCTACAGATGAGCTCAGACGCACAATAGATATGGAGATTGAATATAATGAAGAAGTAAGGGTAAAACCTCCGGAAACGAGGACAGAAGAAAGGAAAGACGAGACGAAAAAAGAGGAGAACAAAACTTCAAATCTTGATGCAGCAGAGGTAAAAGAAAAAACGCTTTCCTAAGGACTTTTCTATTTTTATCCCTTTCAAGGTTGCATACTCAATTATGGTCAGATAGAATCTTTAAAGAGATTTTCTATGCCCAAGCTTACAATAGATGGAATTGAGATAGAGGCCGAAGACGGAATAAATATCATACAGGCAGCGGCGCGGATCGGAATTGAAATCCCTCACTTCTGCTACCATCCCGGCTTAAGTATTGTAGCCCAGTGCAGGCAGTGCCTCGTAGAGATTGAAGGTGTTCCAAAGGTAATGCCCGCATGCAATACACCTGTAAGAGACGGACTTATTGTAAAAACCAATACCAGTAGAGCAATCAAGGCAAGAGAAGCAGTGGTTGAATTCACACTAATAAACCATCCGCTCGACTGCCCTATATGCGATAAAGGCGGCGAGTGCCCGCTTCAGCTTACAACCTTTAAGCATGGTCCCGGGCGCAGCAGATTCGATGGCCCTGAGGAGAAAAAGGTAAGAAGGAAATATTATCTAAGCGACAGAATAATGTATGATCCAAACCGATGCATTATGTGCACGAGGTGCGTGCGGTTTACAAACGAAGTCACTAAAACTGGGGAACTGGGATTTGATGGGCGCGGGTTTAGGAAAAGAATTGTGATTTTTCCTGAGAAGAAACTGGATAACGAGCTTGCGGGAAATGTGATTGACCTCTGTCCTGTAGGAGCACTCCTTAGTAAAGACACGCTCCATGAAGAGCGGGTTTGGTATTGGAAATTCACCGATACTGTGTGCCCTCTTTGCAGTAACGGCTGTAATATCACAGTCGGGGTTGACCCAAGAAAAGGTCATATTTCAAGGATTCGCCCAAGAATAAATCTCGATGTAAACGACTACTGGATATGTGATATAGGCAGATATGGATTTAGAGATATTCAAACTAAAGACCGTCTAAGAGAACCGCTTCGAAGACATGGAGAGAGCTTCCGAGTTGCTACCTGGGAAGAGGCATTAGACCTTGTTATATCCGAGATTAGCCGGGCAAGAGATGAATCACCCAACTCTCTTGCATTTGTGGGCTCCCCGATGCTTACAAATGAGGAGTGCTATCTCCTTAAAAAACTCGCCGGCCTTTTGGGCGTTAATAATCTAAATGCACGCATCGGCAAAATGAAAGGAGAGAAGAAATTCGGGTTAATAAGCACAGACCCATTTCCAAATAGTATCGGTGCAAGGGACATGGGTTTGGCTTCCGATTCAGATGGATTAGGAGAACTGATAAGCTTCCTTTTTAGAGAAGAAATAAAAGCCCTCTATGTTGTGGGCGAAGATCTATTTAGTGTCGTCTCCGAAGGGGAAAAAGCAAGACTCACTGAGGCTCTGTCTAAACTCTCATTCCTTGCTGTCGAGGATTTTAGACTCACGGAAACTGCCAAACTAGCCCATGTGATTCTTCCAGGTGCAAGTCCCTATGAGAAGGACGGAACGTTTACAAATGATGAGGGGAGGGTACAGAGAATCAAAAAGGCGATCTCTCCGCCTGGAAATGCAAAACCCGATTGGGAGATTCTTACCCTTCTTGGAAAGAGGATTAAACAAGAGAATTTCAAGTATATAAATCCGTCTCAGGTCATGATTGAGATTGGTCAAAATATCTCTACTTATAAAAACATGGACTACGATAAAATTGGAATACTCGGCATAAAAAAGATAGGATAAAAATCTTAACTTAGCCCGAATGAACGCGAATACAAGATACTAGAATAACAGTAATACAGAATTCGACAGTATTTCCTCTCTGTATTTCGATTATTTCATTCGGGCTAATTCGTATTAAAAACATAAGTAAAGAGAAAAGAAAAAGGAATGCTCTGGATCGAAATCGGAATCTCCGTTGCAAAAGTATCTCTCGTTCTATTTGTTGTTCTTACACTCGTTGCCTATCTTACCTATGCAGAGAGACGGATAAGTGCATTCATCCAAGATAGACTAGGCCCAAATCGCGTAGGCCCCTTTGGCCTTCTTCAGCCCCTTGCAGATGGCGCAAAATTCATATTTAAAGAAGACATTATCCCCGATGGCGCAGATAAACCATTCTATATCCTGGCCCCAGCCTTTTCTCTAGTTACGGCAATAATCGCCCTTGCCGTAATCCCAATAGGCTACGGCTTCGACACAACGCTCTTTGGATTTCTTAAAGAACCTATTCATATAAAGTTTCAGATAGCCGACATAAACGCCGGGATTCTTTATGTCCTTGCTATAACATCACTCGGAGTCTACGGAATAGTCCTTGGAGGATGGTCATCAAACAGCAAATACTCACTTCTTGGAGGGCTTCGATCCGCGGCTCAGATGATAAGCTATGAACTTTCCCTTGGTCTCTCGATTATAGGAGTAATAGCAATAGCAGGTTCCCTAAGACTCAACGACATAGTTGATGCCCAGTCAAAGGTCTGGTTTGCAATTCCCCAAGCTTTGGGATTTTTGATATTTCTAATCTCTTCATTTGCGGAAACAAACCGTCTTCCTTTTGATCTTCCCGAAGCCGAGCCTGAGCTTGTAGCCGGGTATCACACGGAATACAGCAGTATGAAATTCGCTATGTTCTTTATGGCTGAGTATACAAACATGATAACCGCCTCAGCCCTTGCTGTGAGCCTTTTCCTCGGTGGATGGTATCCCCTGCCATTTGGCGGCTGGTTCGGGATTGATATAAATAGATACTGGTTTCTGCCTCCGATTGTCTTTATTGGAAAGGTTCTATTCCTGCTATTTTTCTTTATCTGGGTCAGGTGGACCCTTCCCAGGTTTCGATATGATCAGCTAATGCGTCTCGGCTGGAAGGTTCTTTTCCCACTTGCGGTTCTGAACCTGATTGCCACAAGTGCTGTTTTGGTATTTATATATAAATGAGAGCCTCAATGCATGAAAGATACTTTGGATAATCTCCGAAAATGAGCAAAGTAGGGATAATTTATAAGTCACCCCTGCATATGCTCTATATGACAAAATCATTTTAAGGAGATGAATCATGGTCTTATTTCTAGGAGAAAAGGATATAGAGCAGATTCTATCTATGGACGATGCTATAAGAGTGATAGAAGAAGCCTTTAGACAACAGGGCTTAGGAAACGTAATCAATCATCCGAGGCTGAGAGTACGAACAGAAAAGAGCATGCTTCACTATCTGGCTGGTGCAATTCCACATATGAAGGTGATAGGCTACAAAGCCTACACCTCATACAAAGGCGGGGTTAAGTTTCGTGTTTTTCTCCACAGCATTGAAACCGGCGAGCTTCTTTCAATAATGGACGGCAACTTCATGGGTATGATTCGCACAGGGGCAACGACAGGTGTCGCAACAAAATATATGTCAAGGACAGATGCAGATGTGGTCGGAATATTTGGTACGGGTTGGCAGGCAAGGGGACAGCTCATGGGGGTTGCGTCTGTAAGAAAGATAGGGAGGATTAAAGCCTACAGTCGCAACGCCGATAAAAGGAAGTCATTTTGTAAGGAGATGGAGGAGTTTCTCGCAATAGAAGCCGTCCCAGTAGATAAACCAGAAGACGTTTTAGATAAGGCAGATATTATAATTACATCTACCACGTCGGTAGAACCCGTTTTTAAAGGCGAGTGGCTTCGGGATGGGATTCATATAAACGCCATAGGAGGGAATTTTTTATTCAAACGTGAGATAGATGAGACTGCGGTGAAACGAAGCAGTATTATAGTCGTTGAATCAAAGGAACAGTCAAAAATTGAGGCCGGTGAGTTTCTCCCCTTAATTGAAAAGGGCAGACTACAGTGGGATGGAATCCATGAGCTTGGAGAAGTGGTAGCAGGCAAAATAAAAGGAAGGAAAAAAGACGGAGATATAACCTTGTTTAAATCACTTGGAGTTGCTATTGAAGACATCGCCGTTGCAGCCCACCTATACGAACTTGCGAAGTCTAAGGGCATAGGACAAAAATTGGAGATTCCGTCTATTTAAAGAGTCCAATTCATGACAAGAAAAATCAAAATAGCTTGGGATATATCACACCTAGAATTCACAATTGAGGATCATTACTACTTCTCCATATTGAAATCCAGCCTTAAAGAATCGGGGGCAATAGTTAAAGAAGTGGATTCTTTCAAGGACATAAGCAGATATGATGTGACGGTATTAAACTACCCCGAGAAAACGTTTACGAAAGACGAGGTAAGGTTCATAAGAGAGTATCTCCATGAAGGGAGAAGAGTAATAGCTACCGGATACTACAATAATGAAGACAATATAGCCGGATGCATTAATTCCCTCTGTTCTCAATTCGGACTCTTTCTAAACAACGATAAGGTAAGAGATAAGTTAAACAACGACGAAGGCGATGATCTTCTTTTAGTAACATCAAAAATCCTATCTTATAACGATTCAGTTGACAGGGTTCTTTTTCCATGTTCTGCATCTATATCTATACGTGGAGATGGAGGGAGACCAATGGTAATTCAAGAAAACCCATCGCATCCGAGAAAAAAATCGGTAATCGGAGCCGAATCTCGATTGGGTCTAGGGAAATTCATACTTCTTGGTACATGTGTCTTCTGGGATAATTTTGCAATCAGAAAATACAGCAACCTTAGATTCTCATTGAACCTACTTCTTAAAGATGTAGCGGCGGTATAAATCCAACCTTTACTTGAAATCTTGACCTTGGTTTATTTGAATGTTAGTTTAAGACCGTTAAAACTATGGATATGAAAACAGTTGGAGTAATAGGCGGAAGCGGACTATATGAGATACAAGAGCTAACGGACGTTCGCTTCGTGCATGTAGAAACCCCATGGGGACATCCTTCAGATGATTTCCTGGTAGGAAGCCTGGGTAACACCAGAATGGTTTTTCTTCCAAGACATGGACGGGGCCATAGGATTATGCCCTCAGAAATAAATTTCCGGGCAAACATATATGGGATGAAAAAACTGGGAGTCCAGTGGATAATTTCTGTAAGCGCTGTGGGGAGCATGAAGCAGGAAATTGCTCCCGGCCACATAGTTATCCCGTCCCAGTTCTTCGACCATACAAGGAAGAGGGCTTCAACATTTTTTGGAGAAGGCATTGTAGCACACGTTTCAATGGCAGAGCCTGTGTGTCCTGTACTATCTGATGTTCTTTATGAAGCCTCTCGAAAATCGGGAGCTATAACACATAAGGGTGGAACGTATATCTGTATTGAGGGACCGCAGTTTTCATCAAGAGCAGAGAGCAACATATATAGAAAGTGGGGAGTGGATGTAATAGGAATGACGAATATGCCTGAGGCGAAACTCGCACGCGAGGCTGAGATTTGCTATGCGACCCTTGCACTTTCAACAGATTATGACTGCTGGCATGAAGGGTACGCAGATGTTACGGTTGATAAGGTAATTGAGACGCTCACAAAAAATGTAGAACTTGCAAGACGTATTATAAAAGAAGCTGTTCCTATGATCTCTGAAAAAAGGGAATGTATCTGTTCAAATGCACTTCGAGATGCAATCATTACGACAAAGGATGCCATATCGGAAGAAGCAAAAAGGAGGCTCAATATCCTAGTTAAGAGGTATATCAAATGAGCGTATTAGTTGTGGGCTCCATAGCACTTGATACAGTTGAGACCCCATTCGGAGAGGTCAAAGAGGTTCTCGGTGGCTCAGCATCATACTTTTCGCTTGCCGCGAGCCTGTTTACGGATGTAAAAATCGTAGCCGTAATAGGCGAAGACTTCCCAGATAAATATATTCAACTTTTTGAATCCAAAGGGATAGAGATAAAAGGAATACAAAGGGCATCGGGGAAGACCTTCAGATGGCATGGAAGGTACGGATATGACCTCAGAGACCCCGAGACCATAGGAACGTATCTTAATGTTTTTGAGAATTTTGATCCTGTAATACCTGAGGACTACAGCGAAGCCGATTATGTTTTTCTTGCAAATATCAATCCTGAGCTACAGATGCATGTGTTAAAGCAGGTAAAAAAACCAAAGCTCGTTGCATGCGATACGATGAATTACTGGATAGAGAAAAAGCCAAAGGAACTAAGAGAGGTTTTAAGTCACGTAAACATACTTATGATTAACGACTCAGAGGCAAGGGAGTTGGCACAGGAACCGGGAATTATGAAAGCCGCTAGAACCATAATCAACATGGGACCCCAGGTTCTTATTGTAAAAAGAGGTGAATACGGTGCTCTGATGTTTTCAAAAGAGGGTATATTCTGGGCACCCAGTTATCCTCTCGAAGAGGTAGTTGATCCAACCGGAGCCGGTGATACATTTGCAGGTGGGTTTATGGGATACATTTCAAGCGATGATTCCCCCAGTTCCGGATTCAAAAGGGCCGTTGTTTATGGAAGTGTTGTTGCATCTTTTACAGTTGAGGACTTCAGCGTAAATAAACTGATCAACCTATGTAAGGAAGAAATAGAGACAAGATTTTTGGCATTCCTCAAGCTCTCCAATCTGGACTAAACATGAGGGTATATATCCTATCCTTAACAGTCTTCTTACTATTTTCCTGTGGTGGAAAGAATGCGGAAAGCGGTAAAGAAAAGACCTTAAACGATCAAAAAGGCCTCGCTACGGCATCGCTTCTTAGAGGGAATTTCCAACAGGCACTTATAGACATCAAACAGGCAGAGAAAATTGATGGCAGCGATCCCGAGGTATACAACATCGAGGGACTCATATATTTTGGACTGAAGGCATACAAAGAAGCTGAGAAGTCATATAAGAAGGCAATAAACCTCAAATCGGATTATTCTGAAGCGAGATATAATCTGTGCGGTTTATATCTCACCCTGGATGAATTGGATAATGCTATTGAGCAATGCACTAAGGCAGCATCAGACCTGGTTTATAGATCAAGGGATAAAGCCTTTACAAGCCTGGGAGTAGCATATTTCAGAAAAGGAAATATTGATAAGGCAAGGGAATGCTATCAAAAATCGCTTGAAATAAATCCTGCCCTTGTCTATACACACAATGAGCTTGGGATACTCTATATGTCAACCGGAAAAGAGGAAGAGGCGATAGAAGAATTTAAAAAGGCCGTAGATGGCTACGATCTCTATGACGAGGCCCATTATAATCTGGGGCTTGCCTACCTAAAAATAGGAAAAGTAGAAGATGCCTGCGCCTCATTTAAAAGGGTGGCCGAAATCTCTCCTGAAAGTGCTCTGGGAGTAAATGCAAAGGGTTACTTAACGTCTCTTTGCAAAAGAAGAGAAAAACTCTAATTTTCAAATTCGTTTTTTATTCTACCCAACAAAACCGATGTTGATATGCCCTCGACAAGAGGAATTATACAGACCCTACCACCATAGCTCTCTACAAAATCCCTTCCAACAACTGTGTCGGGGGTATAATCACCCCCTTTTACAAGAACATCGGGCTTTAACATCTTAATCAACTCAATCGGAGTGTCCTCCGAAAACAAAGAGACATAATCCACACAATCGAGTGCGGCGATGATGTGCGCTCTATCATTTTCCGATATAAGCGGCCTACCCTCCCCTTTTAACCTTCTTACAGAGCTATCACTGTTGATAGCTACAACAAGCCTGTCCCCCAACCCCCTTGCCTCCTTAAGGAGCTTCAAGTGCCCTATATGAAAAAGATCAAAACAGCCATTTGTAAAGACGATTCTCTTCCCCTTCGCCTTCAGTTGAGAAACGGTTGCCAGAAGTGTCTCCCTTGAGAGTATTTTCCCCCTAATTAAATACCTACTGTTCTCAATATGATCAATCAAATCCGACTGAGTAACCGTTGCCGTCCCAACCCGACCGACTACAATTCCGGCTGCCAGATTTGCAATCCTCACTGAATCATCCCATGACTTTGATGAAAGATAAGAGAGCGTGAATACGCTTACTACAGTATCGCCCGCCCCTGTAACATCAAAGACCTCCCTTGCATCTGATGGAATCGTTTTCACCTCGTCCCCTTTAGTACAAAAGCTGATTCCGTGTTTTCCCCGCGTAATTAGAACGCAATCCGCATTAGTCTCTTTCATTAAAATCTCAATTGCCCTTCTAAGGGTCGTCTCATCTTCGATTGAGAACCCACATACCTCTTCGGCCTCTTTCTGGTTAGGTGTAATCACATTTGCTCCACTATATTTAGCAAAATTCCTCCCCTTCGGATCTACTGCCACAAAGATTCCTCTATTTTTTGCCAAATAGATGATTTCACCCGATAAGTCCTCTCTGATTACGCCCTTGGCATAATCAGAGATTATTATTCCATGAGGTGGGCACTCTTCAATTGATTTCGTAACCACCTTCATAAGCCGACTTTTCAACTCGTCTGAAATCGGTTTTGTTTCTTCTCTATCCATTCTGGCAATCTGCTGAGCCCCGGCAATAAGCCTGGTTTTTGTGGTTGTGGGCCTTTGAGAGTCGAGAATTATATTTTTTGAATTTATTCCGATCTGTTCGAGAAGCCCTAACAATCTTTCCCCTTCATAATCCCTGCCAATGACCCCACAGATTTCAACAGATGCCCCCAAGCTTCTCAGATTTGAACCCACGTTTGCTGCGCCGCCTGGCAAGAGATTTTCGCTCAAGACCTTGAGAACTGGTACAGGGGCTTCAGGGGATATTTTCATAACCCTCCCCCAGGCATACCGATCTAGCATAATATCCCCTATAACAAGAACCCTCAGTTCCCCAAAACGCTTGATAATAGATAATATAGGCATTCCCCTTCAGGGTTAAGAAAACCTTTTCTCATAAAATATTGGTGAAAATCATTTTTTATCACATAATTATAATAGAGTTGTGAAAATGTGTAAATCACAGTAGATTTATGGTTTTTCAAATGGGAGGATACTGGAATGATAGATATTCACTGTCATCTGCTTCCAAATGTAGATGACGGGCCGAGTTCATGGGAAGAGACTCTGGATATGGCAAGGATAGCTTCGCAAGATGGAATACGGATGGCTATTGTAACCCCTCACTGGATTCAGGGAACAAAGTGGGAGCCAAATCCCAACACAATCAAAAAGAAGGTAGATGAGTTAAATAAGAAACTGAGGGAGAATGAAATACCCCTTAATGTCCTGCCCGGTATGGAGGTTGGGATTTCAGAGAATCTGCCTAAGCTTGTATCATCAGGCGAGGTTCTAACACTGGGAGGAAGCCGTTACCTTCTGGTTGAAACCCCTTTTGTTTCTATACCCCACGGAATTGAGGAGATTATTTTTAATCTCAAGGTCATGGGAATACACCCGATCTTAGCCCATCCAGAGAGAAACCAAGAGATTCAGAAGAACCCAAAAAAGATTTTAGAACTAACCAGCGCCGGAGCCCTTGTACAGGTTACATCAGGAAGCCTTTGCGGAAGCTTTGGGGAAAAGGCCAAGCGATGCGCTATTCAATTTGCAAAGGATGGAATAATTGATGCTATAGCCTCCGATGCGCATTCTATTGAAAAAAGACCGCCTATCATAACGGATGGTTTAAAAGTTTTAGAAGAACTAATTGGAAAAGACCAGACAGAGGCGCTGGTTATAAATACATACCGCTTTTTTGATGAAACTGCCTCAGTAAAACTAAATAATCAAGAGTAAGTCTCATGAGAACTCGAACAATACACTTTACCAGTGCTTATGTCTAATCAACCCTTCTTCTCAGGCTGAAGACCCTTAATATACTTCATCCTCAGGTTAAAAAGTACATCGTCAAGGAGCTTCTCCTCATCACCGTCTAGGTTTCCCTTTGTTTTCTCCTTAATTATTTCTAGAATTTCGATTGTGTGTTTTGCCGCGGGTAAACTCACTGTTCTCTCTTTGGACGCAGGATCGGGAATCTCACCCAAATGAATCAAGGCAGAGGCGTTTAGAGAAAGCACAAATGTAGAAAAATCCATTTTAAAGCCTTCACTCTGACCGGTTTTTTTCTCTTCAGCCATTTGTCTCTCTCCTTTTTATCCCCTTGGGCTTATATTCTCGCTTATGTATTTAAGAAGCCTATGTAAAGTCTCATTAGCCTCTTTTCTTATTGTTAACATGCGATCACTCATATCAAGTATTACCTCAATTCCTGCGAGATTAACCCCCATTTCCTTCAGGTCTTTAGCCAGAAGAAGTTTTCTTACATCGCGCTCAGTGTAGAAGGTTTCATCCCCCTCTACTGTAGGCAGAATAATCTCCGCCTCCTCAAGCCTTTTTACAAAGCTCGGTGTAACCTCAAGGATCTCTACTAAAGCTTTTAAAGAATATCGTTTCATCTCAGATACTTCTCAAGATACACCCTTGGATTGTAGGGAATTGTTCTTGCCAAATCCTCAAACTTTTTTTTGGCATTTTCGCTCATCTGCTCAGGTAGAACAATCTTCACCACAACATACTGATCCCCCCGCTCCCCATCTCTTAGATGAGGCACTCCTTTCCCGCGAAGCCTGAGTTTTGTCCCACTCTGTACCCCAGGAGGGATCGTTACCACAGCCGTTCCATCAATAGTGGGAACACTGATTCGGGCACCAAGCGCGGCCTCATAGACAGTAATTGGAAGTTCAAGATAAATGTCGTTCTGATCGCGTTGAAAAATAGGGTGTGGCCTAACCTTCACTGTAAGATAGAGATCTCCCGCACTACCACCCCTTCGTCCCTCTCCACCTTTTCCAGGAACCCTGATTCGAGAGCCATTATCAACCCCTGGCGGAATTCTTACAGATATAGTTTCAGTCACGAGTTTTCCGCCGACATCTCTGTTAATTGTAATGTCTCTTGTTCCACCTTTGATGGCAGTTTCGAAATCTATCTCTATTTGATATTCAATATCTCGACCTCTCCCGCGTCCTCTCGCTCCCTCTCCCGTGCCAAATATATCACTGAGGATATCTTCAAGTCCTGCGAAGTCCCCAAAACTGAATTGAAACCCCTCTGGCGAACTCTCTTGCCATCTCCACGTCGTTCTTCCTGCCCCAGCCCCTGGCTGAGGCTCAGCAGTACCAAAGGTATCATAAGCCTTTCTTTTCTCATCATTAGAGAGAACCGAATAGGCCTCCTGAATCTCTTTAAACCTCTCTTCAGCCTCTTTATTTCCGGGGTTTAAATCAGGATGGTAGCGCCTAGCCAGCCTTCGGTAAGCCTTTTTTATATCCTCTTTAGAAGCGTCCCTCTTTACGCCTAAGACTTCATAATAATCCCGCTTTGATGCCATATCTTAAAAAAACCGCCTCTTCCTCTTTATAAGAATAGTTCAAAACTTAATCTAGTAACTGCGGTAATGTCAAGATGTCATATACTACTGTAATGAAAACCCCCTGCGGATTGCCTCCTTGCCAAGGGCAGACACAGAGGTCTGCCCCCCTTTTTTAACTGACCTCGACTTTTATCTGTTTCGGTTTTGCCTCTTCCTTCTTTGGGAGTGTAAGTTCAAGAACACCGTCTTTATAAGATGCCTTGATCTTCTCCGCATCCACATTGTTTGGGAGTGTAAAGCTACGCACGAATGTTCCGTATGCACGTTCGGTTCTTATGTAGTTATCCTTTGATACCTTCTCCTCGAACTTCTTCTCTCCCCTTATGGTGAGGGTGCTGTCTTTTAGGTCAATTTGAATATCCTCTTTCTTCATTCCGGGAAGATCCGCTTTTACTACATAATTATCCTCAGTCTCATGTATATCTACAGCAGGTATCCAGGTTCCTCTTTCTAGCTCCTCACCTTCTTGTGGATAAAGCGCCCTCATTGTCTCATCAAAAATTCTGTTTATCCTTTCCTGAAGAGTACCAAAGTCTCTCCAGGGATCAAATATTCTCAATCCCCTAGCCATTTCTATCTACCTCCTCTTTTTTATTTTGTTTCTTCTACCCTAAAAAATAATCACCATCTGAAGTGAGTCAAGGCAATTTTTATAAAAGAGGAGGCATATAATCTTACCATCTCATCCCCGTAATTGTCTTTGTGACAAAGCGAATCAATCCACTAATTACATTTGATATTGCTTCAGAATCTTGTTTATCGCAATAATAATGAAAGCCCCGATTACGTGGCTTCTATAGCTTTTAGAACCCCCTCAGCTACATCCATAAACGCCTTTGCTGCGGGGCTTTCGGGATGGGATATGACTATTGGATTTCCCTCATCTCCGCCCTTTCTGATCTCCGGGTCAATTGGGATCTCACCTAAAAAAGGCACATTGAATTTATCAGACATCCTCCTCCCACCGCCTCTACTAAATATATCTATCTCTCCTCCGCAATGGGGGCAAACTAAGTAGCTCATATTTTCTACCACACCTAAGACCGGAACGTTTAATTTCCTAAACATCTGCACCCCACGCCTTACATCAATAAGAGCCACATCCTGAGGGGTTGTGACAATTACGCCCCCACTAAGGGGCACAGTTTGAATAAGGGAAAGCTGGGCATCCCCTGTGCCCGGCGGAAGGTCAACTACTAGATAATCAGTTCCCCTCCAGTCCACATCTTCTACAAACTGCTTTACCGCCCCATGAACCATAGGACCTCTCCATATCACGGTATCATCCTCGTCTATGAGAAACCCTATAGACATAAGCCTTAATCCATATTTCTCAAGAGGAATAATCTTTTTCTCAGGTGTCGCCACTGGTCTTTCATTTAGGCCCATCATAATGGGGATACTTGGCCCCCAGACATCTGCATCCAAGAGACCCACGTTCTTTCTCTTTTTAGAGATTGCAAGGGCAAGATTCACCGCCACAGTGGATTTTCCAACCCCGCCTTTGCCACTTGCAACGGCTATGAAGTATTTAATCCCCGGCCCTTGCATCCTCCGGGCGGCTTCTGACTGCCCTAGCTGACCGGGTGCCCTTTTTAATTCTCTTACTCCTATACGAACATCTACCTCGGAAACTCCGGGGGACTCCAGAAGCGTCTTTCTTACAGATTCCCCTATCTCCAACTCAAGCTTTTCATCAGGCTTAGGGAGAAGAAGTGAAACAGTGACCTTTGAGCCCTCTACACCTATGTCTTTTACAATCCCAAATGAGACTATATCTCTTGAGAAGCCCGGATATTTTACCTTTTTGAGGATATTTCGGATCCCTTCGGGGTTTAATTCCATATTAATCCTCCCTGAATTTTGGTACTCATCAGATCATACTGAGCTATTTCCCTAAACCGGTAAAAACCCTAATACAGGTACCAAACATCTCTACTCTTCACCCACAATGGCACAACTATTTATGGATTTAATATTAATTAGACTTCAAGGAATTAATGTATTTGCCCAATAAAGCAAAGTTTTTTAAATTTGCCTTCCAAGTAGCATCAAATATATCTCCAAGGATTGGCACCGCTCCAATCAATGTGTCAAATCCAATATTATAAATCATACGTAGTAGTGTCTTTCTTGAAACCCCTATTCTACTCGCTTCGAGCACAATATACAACGAGAGAATCGTTCCAAGGGTATTCCCTGCTCCGGGTATAAGCCCTATGATTGGATCAATCCCAATTCTATATCCGATTACCGGAATGCAAATAGAATTACCAAGTAGATAAGCAAGCCTTCGAACCCATTTCAGGCGTGAATTCGCCTCCTTGTGTTTCAGAGAACCTTTATACTTATATATCGGTTGTACCATAGACTTTAATTTTCAAAGAATTCATAGGTGCTCTAAACTTTCACCTAAGATCACGGCAACCCACTATAAGTGCATATAACATCAGACATTAACCTATGCCAAGTATATCTCTTGCCTCATCGCTCATCATATCTATATTCCAGGGCGGATCCCATACAATCTCAACCAGAACGTCCTTTGCTCCAATAGATTTAACGGCATTCTCCGCCTGCTTAGCAATGGTCTTGCCCATTCCACATCCAGGAGTAGTAAGAGTCATTTTAATATAAACACTTCTTCCAGAGATTCTCACATCATAAATCAGCCCTAGGTTTACAATATCTACAGGAATCTCTGGATCGCGAACTGTCTTTAGAGACTCTAGTACCTTCTCTTCAGTTAGTTCTACTGCTTCATCAGGCCCTTGAGAATGTTGAAACGTGGTAAAATTAACCTTCTTCTCGGACTCCTTTGGCTCTTCCTTTTTTAAAAGGATCTTCTTTATCGCCATATTTTGCCTCCAAGCTTAAAAATTCAAAAGATAAACTATATATACAAAGCCTTATCGGGTCGTCTGAGGTCAGAATTCCTTTTATTTGAGCAAATCTTCTTTTGATCTACAATGACTAAAAACAGCTATAACAACCCTAATTTTATTTAATCACGAAAAGGATATGGTGTCAAACTCCATATGTATTGTGGATATGGGCTCAAATGCCTATATCCCTAAGGGGTAACAGCATGGGCAACCACCTTATATTTACCCCCCTTGACACCAAATGGTAAAGACAATAACCTAATAAATCCATAATGAGACAAACAAGACAGATTACAGTAGGAAATGTAAAAATTGGCGGTGGTGCCCCTATAAGTGTACAGTCTATGACAAAAACCGATACAAGGGATATCCCCGCCACAGTAGCACAGATAAGAGAACTTGAAAAAGCGGGCTGTGACATAATAAGACTCGCCGTTCCCGATATGGAATCCGCAAAATCTCTAGGTGAGATAAAGAAGCAGGTAAACATCCCCATAGTTTCGGATATTCATTTTGATTACCGTCTGGCACTTGAGGCAATAAACCAAGGGGTGGATGCGCTGAGAATCAACCCTGGAAACATAGGGTCAAAGGCCAGGATCAAATCGGTTGTTGATGCTGCCAAAGAGAGACGAATTCCTATAAGAATCGGTGTAAATTCCGGCTCCCTTGAAAAAGAGATACTCAAGCAATATGGAAGCCCTACTGCAGAAGCCCTCGCTGAGAGTGCATTTAAGCACGCGCGCATCCTAGAGGATTTGGATTTTAGGGACATAAAGATATCTGTGAAATCCACAGATGTAATGACAATGATAAAGGCCTACCGCATTATTGCTGAAAAAACCGATTACCCATTACACCTCGGTGTTACAGAAGCGGGAACAATAAGGATGGGAACAATAAAGTCGGCAATTGGAATAGGCACCCTTCTTGCCGAAGGAATCGGAGATACAATAAGGGTATCTCTTACGGGTGATCCGGTTCAGGAGGTCTATGCCGGGATAGATATACTAAGGTCTTTGGGTATTAGAAAAAACGGGGTAGAGATAATATCCTGTCCGGGGTGTGGAAGGCTTGAGATTGACCTTATGAAACTGGTAGATGAGGTTGAAGAAAGGGTAAGGAAATTTCATTTTGACAAACCACTCAAGGTTGCCATTCTGGGGTGTGTTGTAAACGGCCCCGGAGAAGCTACGGAAGCCGATCTAGGCATAGCCGGAGGACGCGGCAAGGGGATGCTCTACAAAGAAGGCAAACTCGTCAAGTCCGTAAAGGAAGAAGAGCTCGTTGATGCGCTCATTGAGGAGATCGAGAAGGTAGCCGTTAAGTAGTATGCAGTATTTAATATCACCTTCTCGAATGGACGTTATATCAAAGTTACCTATATCGGATGATTCTTCTCCATATATCCCACTGGTTTTATGTAGGCTTGTCGGTCCTAAACTTCGGTACCCCAGTCAGAAAATATCCATTAAGTTTGATACAATGGAGCTATGGAGTCGAGATACCTTCGCTACCTTATCCCTGTAGTACTAGCAAAAGCCTGGGGTGTATCACATCTTTGGCGAGACTTGTACCATTTATTTCTTACCATATCATGGCCTAGGTTTCTTGTACTCATTGTTCTACTCTATATAGCTGTCAATGCGTTGTTTGCTCTGGCATATCTGGCCGGAGGGAATTGCCTTGAGAACGCCCGGCCAGGCTCCTTCCTCGATGCCTTTTTCTTTAGTGTTGATACTATAGCCACAGTCGGCTATGGAAGTGTATATCCACGTACGCTCTATGCGAACACAATAGTCACAATGGAGGTACTTATAGGTCTGCTTGGATTCGCTATAGTTACTGGTCTTATGTTCGCTAAATTCTCGAGACCCACAGCTAGGGTGCTTTTTAGCCGTGTGGCGGTTGTTGCACCTTTCAATGGAATGACAACCCTTATGTTTCGCGCAGCCAACGAGCGTCGCAACCAAATACTAGAAGCACAGATGCAGATGAATCTGGTACGCAACGAAGTGACTGCAGAGGGACAACCTATTCGCCGATTCTACGACCTCAAATTGGTACGCAATCGAACGCCGATATTTTCTCTAACGTGGACGGTGATGCACATAATTGATGAGACAAGTCCACTCTATGAAGCAACAAAGGACTCGTTGGCCAAGGAAGAAGCCGAGATTGTAGTTACACTTACTGGTCTTGATGAAACTGTTTCACAGATAATCCACACCCGCCATTCATTCACCATAGAGGAAATCCTCTGGAACATGCGTTTTGTGGATATACTGTCTAGAACACCGGATGGACGCGTTTTGATTGACTACGACCGCTTTCACGATGTAATACCTCTATAGGTCGGGACAAAAACCTGTAAAACCAATTGCGAATTTCTTATCGGCTTCTTAAACCGACGGGACATAAGATACACACAACAGACCAATACGAGTTTTACCCGCTCTTATTGCTTTTAACGGGAAAATCGGTAATTTATTCTTTCGAGGTAAAAAACATTGAGATACTCTAAGCTTTTTCTTCCAACTCTAAAAGAGGAGCCCGCCGATGCGGAGGTGATAAGCCACAAGCTTATGGTCCGCTCAGGTATGATAAGAAAACTCGCAGCGGGAATTTACACATACCTTCCCCTAGGACTCCGATCAATAAAAAGGGTCGAAAACATCGTAAGGGAAGAGATGAATCTCGCAGGGGCAATTGAACTGCTTATGCCATTAGTTCTCCCGGCGGAGTTATGGAAAGAGAGCGGAAGATGGGATAAGTACGGAAAAGAACTCCTTAGATTTAGAGACAGAGCAGAAAGGGAATTTTGCCTTGGCCCCACTCATGAAGAGATTATTACAGATATAGTCCGTAAAGAGGTGAGATCATATAAACAACTCCCCCTTATCCTCTACCAGATTCAGATAAAATTCAGGGACGAGATTCGCCCGCGTTTTGGAGTTATGCGCGCAAGGGAGTTTATAATGAAGGATGCCTACAGCTTTGACGCCGACGATGAGGGGGCAGATAAATCCTACTGGACAATGTATAACACCTATAATCGTATATTTGAGAGGTGCGGGCTTGAGTTTCGTGCAGTACTGGCAGATACTGGCAATATCGGAGGAAACTTTTCACACGAATTTATGGTTCTCGCCCCTACCGGGGAAGATGTGATTATGAGCTGCAACAGGTGCGACTATGCAGCAAATCTAGAACTCGCCGAGATAGAGGAGAGAGAAAACAGCAAATTCGAAAACCTCGAGGAGGAAGGAACCGTTCAAGAGATTCACACACCAAACATGAAAACCGTGGAGCAGGTATCTTCCTTCCTAAAAGTTGAGCCCGACAGGCTGATAAAAACCATGATAATTGAGACTGATGGAAAACCAATTGCCGCACTTGTAAGGGGTAACCATGAATTGAGTTTGACCAAATTAAAGAGAGCAATCGGTGCCGATATTGTTCAGCTCGGTTCAGAAAGAACAATTGAGGATGTGACACGTGGCCCCATTGGGTTTAGCGGTCCCGTTGGAATTAGGGTTAAGACAATTGCCGACAGATCATTAAAAAATATCAGAAATGCCGTCACAGGTGCGAACAAAAGGGATTACCATTTGATAAACGTCAATCCCGGCAGGGACTTTCACATTGACCAATTCGCCGATATTCGAGTAGCCTCGGATGGGGATTTATGTCCAAGGTGTAAAGACGGTGTTCTTCGCTCAAGCAGAGGTATCGAGGTGGGCCATGTCTTTAAACTCGGTACAAAGTATAGTGAGGCGATGGGCGCGACCTTTGTTGACCAGAACGGGAAAGAGAGGTTCTTCATAATGGGTTGCTATGGAATAGGAATCGGACGGACTGTTGCCGCCGCGATAGAGCAAAACCATGATGAGAATGGAATTGTGTTCCCGATCTCCCTCGCGCCCTATGAGGTTGTAGTCCTCCCACTTAATATGAAAGACGAGCGGGTAAAAGACGTGGCTGAGTATATCTATAAGAAACTGGTTTCTCTTGGTGTTGAGACACTTATTGACGACAGGGAAGAGAGTGCAGGGGTTAAATTTAAGGACGCTGATTTGATTGGAATCCCCGTTCATGTAATAATAGGACAGAAAACTCTCAAAGAAGGAGCCATAGAGATAAAACTCAGAAAAGGCGGAGTCTCTAAGAAGGTAAAGGTTGAGGAGGTTGAAAGGGAGATTGAGACGATTCTAAATGCAAAGTAGGGATTTAGCCACTTATTTACACAAGTAAACAGAGTGAAAAGAAAATTTTGGAAAAAGCAAGGGCAATTCATTAATTGCCTCTTTCATAGATAGACTCTATCGGTATTACTTTTGTGTCTCGATAGACATGACTAAACCCAATCTCAGACCCGAAGATCGTATTATCTTAGCCCTAGATTTCCCTCGCTACGAAGAGGCACAAAACTGGGTTCAAAGGCTCAAAGGAAAGATTAAAACATTCAAAATCGGGCCGACCCTCTTTTTAAAATCAGGCCTAACTGGTCTTAGAGAATTTACTGACATCGGCGTCGAGATCTTCCTCGACCTTAAATTCCACGATATTCCCTCAACGGTTGAAAGCGCTTCACGACAGGTTATTGGGTATGGAATTAAGATGCTTACGATACATGCACTCGGCGGATTTGATATGATGAAAAGGGCAGTAGAAGCAGTTAATTTGGAATCAGAGAGACTATCAAAACCAAAGCCGATTGTTCTTGCAGTAACCATTCTAACGAGTCAAAATGAGGAGAGTCTAAAACAGATAGGCATAAGTAACTCTTCTCAAGATGCGGTACTTAGACTTGCTGCACTTGCCGATAGAGCCAAAGTAGATGGGCTTGTCGCTTCCGGAAAAGAGATCGAGATTTTAAGAAAGGAATTCGGAGACAGATTCAAATTAGTCGTTCCTGGAATACGCATAGGAGCAAGCGTTGATGACCATTCGAGGGTATCAACTCCCGCCGAGGCTGTTTCCCTGGGAGCAGACTATCTCGTAATTGGAAGGGCTATAACAGAATCAAAAAACCCAGAAGAGACACTAGATGAAATTATTTTTTCTATATATCACCATAACACCCCGATTGGGTAATCGGCAACCAACAATTGCAGTAGAAGCGCATTACAATGCGCTCCTTCAATTAGGCCACTGCTTTCTTCCTTCCCTTTGTGAAAATAAATTCCTTATTCTTATCCACATCCACAACTATAGTGTCTCCCTCTTTAAAATTCCCCTTTAGAATCTCCGTAGCCAGAGGATTCTCTATCGTTCTCTGTATAGTCCTCTTAAGCGGTCTTGCTCCGTAGACAGGGTCATATCCAATTTCGGCAAGCTCTTCTTTTGCCCCTTCAGTGAGTTCAATCTCAATCTTCCTCTCCGCCAATCTCTTTTTCAGGTACTCGATCTGTATATCAACAATCTTCTTTAGGTCCTCCATACTGAGGGAGCGGAAGATTATTATCTCGTCAATCCTATTTAGAAACTCTGGCCTAAAGTGCTCCCTTAGGGTATCCATCACCCTCTGTCTGGCTACCTCTTCTTTCATTGCACCCTGCAGGTAAGAGCTTCCCAGATTAGATGTCATAATAATGATTGTATTTCTAAAATCCACTGTTCGCCCGTGGCCATCTGTTAAACGACCATCATCGAGTATTTGAAGCAGAATATTGAAGACATCATTATGTGCCTTCTCAATTTCATCAAACAATACTACAGAATATGGACGCCTCCTTACAGCCTCGGTCAACTGTCCTCCCTCTTCGTATCCAACATAACCCGGTGGAGCACCTATTAATCTCGATACGGTATGCTTCTCCATGTATTCACTCATATCAATCCGCACCATTGCGTTTTCATCATCGAACATGAACTCTGCAAGCGCCCGTGCAAGCTCCGTCTTTCCCACCCCTGTAGGGCCCAAGAATATGAAAGAACCGATCGGCCGTTTAGGATCTGAAAGCCCCGCACGGGAACGCCTCAGTGCATTAGAGACGGCTCTTATTGCCTCTTCTTGCCCTATAACCCTCTTTGATAATCTCTCTTCCATGTGAACGAGTTTTTCAATCTCGCCCTCCATAAGCCTAGAGACCGGGATTCCAGTCCATTTGGACACAATCTCAGCTATGTCTTCTGCATCCACCTCTTCCTTGAGCATCTTTCTAGTTTTTTGAATCTCAGCAAGCTTCTTACTCTCCTCCTCTAGCTTCTTATTAAGCTCGGGAAGCCTTCCATAGAGAATCTCTGACGCCTTTGATAGATCCCCCTGCCTCTGTGCCCTTTCCGCCTCTATCTTCAGCTTATCTACCTCCTCTTTTATGCGTCTGATCTCAGATATATACTCCTTTTCCCTCTGCCAATGTGCCTTCAGACTATCGAGTTGCTCCTTGAGATTGGCAATCTCCCTTTCTATTGCGTTCAGTTTCTCTTTTGAGCCTTCATCCTTCTCTTTCTTTAGAGCCTCCCTCTCAATCTCAAGCTGCATAATGCGTCTCTGGGCTTCATCAATCTCTGTGGGCATGGAATCTATTTCCATCTTGAGCCTTGCAGCGGCCTCATCTATCAAATCCACAGCCTTATCTGGCAGGAACCTTCCCGTGATATAGCGATGCGAGAGAACCGCAGCCGCAATCAGTGCATCGTCTTTTATCTTCACTCCGTGATGGACTTCATACTTTTCCTTAAGTCCACGAAGGATTGAAATCGTCTCTTCAACCGAAGGCTCATCTACAAAAACAGGCTGGAACCTCCTCTCTAGTGCGGCGTCTTTTTCTATGTGTTTTCTATATTCATCAAGTGTAGTCGCACCTATGCAGTGGAGCTCTCCACGCGCAAGGGCCGGCTTTAGCATATTGGATGCATCCATTGCTCCCTCAGCAGCCCCGGCTCCGACAACCGTATGGATCTCATCTATAAAGAGGATTATCTCTCCTTGAGACTCCGTAATCTCCCTTAGAACCGCCTTAAGACGCTCCTCAAATTGTCCTCGGTACTTGGCTCCCGCGACAATCGCCCCCATATCGAGTGCAATAAGACGCTTATTTTTCAACCCTTCTGGAACGTCGCCATTTACGATTCTTTGCGCTAGACCCTCAACGATTGCAGTTTTTCCAACCCCCGGCTCTCCGATTAGTACGGGATTATTCTTTGTCCTTCTCAGTAGAACCTGTATTACTCTTCTTATTTCATCATCACGGCCAATTACAGGGTCGAGCTTTCCCTGACGCGCAATCTCCGTTAGGTCTTTGCCATATTGCTTTAGAGCCTGAAAAGTCTCCTCTGGGGTTTGACTAGTTACATTCTGTCCACCCCTTACCTCTTTTAGAACTTTGAGGATGTTTTCCCTACTTATTCCGAGTCGTTTGAACTCGGTTTTAATATCGCCTATTGCATGCTGTACAATGCCAAGTAGTATGTGCTCTGTACTTATATACTCGTCCCCAAGAGACTTAGCCTCTTTCTCGGCTGTATTTAGTGCCTGACTCATCTCACGACTCAAGTAAACCTGGTCTGTTACCCCCTCTACTTTAGGCAAGAGTCGAAGCTCACGTCTTGCAATATCCCGTATAACTTGGGGGTTTACAATGATCTTCCCTATAATCTCAGATGCAATCCCCTTTTCATTAAGAAGTGCAAGAAGAACGTGGGGTATATCAATCACCTGATGCTTCTCTGCCTGTGCAATAGACTGAGCCTCTTCAATAGCCTCTCTGGCTTTGATTGTGAGCTTTTCCCATTTCATCTTTATAGTCCTCCAAATGTATTGCCTATATATCTAACAATATTACCTCTTTCTATGAAATCAAGTAGGATTAATCTGATTTCATCTAACTCGAATTACCCAGCAAGCAATGCCGAAGAACTACAGCTGCGACACGGCAACTAACATGATGTGGACTGTTCAGAAACCGAAAAATATCGGCTACCAATCTCTCCTTAAGTTTTGTCTCTCTAAAGTTAAGCCAACTTTCATTCTAAAAATGACCTTAGCATCCATGCCATCTTTTCGTGCTTCTCCATCAATCCTATAAGGAAGTCATTTGTCCCCATGTCCTTATACTTATCGGCGCATATCTCAAGATCAATCCGCAAATGCCGAATAATTGCCTCGTGATCACCTAAAAGGCTGGCAATCATCTCCCGATCATTTGGATATTGACCCGGCTGCTCTTTGAGCCTCGTGTGCCTTAAAAATTCCGAAAGTGTTCCAAGTGATTGCCCACCTAAAGAACGAACACGCTCTGCTACCTCATCTACTATCTCATCAAGCTCTTTATATTGCTGCTCAAAAAACTCGTGTAAACTATGAAACTGAGGTCCAACAACATTCCAGTGATAGTTTCTTGTTTTCGTATACAGCACGTATTCATCTGACAGCAAGACATTGAGGATTAGCACAACTCCTCCGCGTTGCTCTTCCGAAAGATCTATATTTGGTTCCATATTGGTACCTCCTTATATAAGGACTTCTCACAAGTACTATATATTATTACATACAACGAAACAATATTTTGTAGCAGCCACAATAAGAAGGAGGTATACTAATATACACCAAATTCAGCGGGGAGGAGTATCAATAATATAAATTGGGAGAAAAACAACATGCCAAGTCTATTTGACATCCTCTGGTTGTTCTTTATCATTGCTTCTCTCCAGCCAATTATCCAAAAAAGGCTACTCGATGCAACCAGACAGCGATTAATCTCAAAAATTGAACGTAAAAGAAAATCTCGAATCATTCTCCTGGTACATCGGCAAGAGACAATGGGATTCCTAGGTTTTCCTATATTTCGGTATATAGATATTCAAGATTCTGAAGAGGTCATACGGGCTATCAATATGACCGATCCTGAAATACCTATAGATCTTATATTACACACGCCAGGCGGGCTTGTTATCGCCTCATTACAGATAGCACGGGCAATTAAAAAACATAAAGGGAAGGTGACGGCCTTTGTTCCCCATTATGCTATGTCCGGGGGAACCCTTATTGCCCTAGCCGCAGATGAAATAGTAATGAGTCCGCATGCAGTATTAGGTCCGGTAGACCCGCAACTAGGTGAATATCCCGCGGCATCACTTGTGAAATTGATCGCAGAAAAACCAATCGATAAAATAGATGACAAGACATTGATTCTCGCAGATATGGCCAATAAGGCATTGAAGCAGCTATATGAAAGCCTCAGAGAACTACTCTCAGACAGATATCCACCAGATAAGGTTGAGGAACTTGCACGTATTCTTACACAGGGGACATGGACACATGACTATCCCATAACATTTGAAAAGGGTAAAGAGCTAGGACTTCATGTAAGTTCAGAAATGCCACTTGAGTTTTTAGAACTTATGAGTTTGTACCCACAACCAGTAAAACGGCAACCAACAGTCGAGTATATTCC
This sequence comes from uncultured Spirochaetia bacterium, assembly GCA_964389705.1. GTDB lineage: Bacteria > Desulfobacterota_D > UBA1144 > Nemesobacterales > CSP1-2 > PSLL01. The sequence continues at coordinate 16,839 of CAYMEO010000002.1, read as the reverse complement.
ACTCCCACGGCATAGAGAAGAACAAAAGTAAGAGCGAAAAAATTGGGAATCCCTCAATGGAGGGATAAAAGGACCCCTGATTCCCGATAGAACCGAGAATCAGAACCCGCTGACCTATATAGTTAGGTAACTTAATTAGTAAAGGTACCCCCCTAGTTTACAGGCTCAACTGACTTTTATCTGTTTTGGCCTTACTTCTTCCTTCTTTGGAATTACTACCTGAAGGACACCTTCTTTATATGTCGCCTTGATCTTATCAACCTCCGCGTTGCTTGGAATCACAAAGCCACGTAAAAACGCCCCGTATTGGCGCTCTGATCTTATATAGTTATCTTTTGATAAATCCTCAGACTTCCTCTGTCCCTTTATTACAAGAACGTTTTCATTCAACTCAACCCGTAGATCCTCTTTATTTACCCCTGGCAGGTCTGAACTCAATACAAAGCTGTCATCGGTCTCGTAGATATCCACAGCCGGCAACCAAGTTTCACCTTCAAACTCCTCATATATATTCGGATAAATTGCCCGCACTGTTTCATTAAACAACCCGCTTATCATCCCTTCTTGTGACAAACTGAAATCCATAAAAGGAGTCCATCTCCTTAACCCTCTTCTTCCACTCCTCTTCCTCCTTACCATCTTTATCCACCTCCCCAACTATTCTTATTACTTTTCCAGTAAAAAAATAATCATTATCTGGAATGAATCAAGATAAATTCTGTGGTAGGTTAAAGATAGAGATGCTGAAATATAGAAAGCTTACTCTTAGGGTATCTGAAGAGGCAAAATCACTTGTCTCAGATTTTCTCTTGGGGCTTGAAGATGCTACAGGCACAGCCGAAGATATAATTGAGGATGGAGGGTTCGAAGTCTCCGCCTATTTTCCCCACAAAATAGACTTGAGTCCGACTATAAAGAGTCTGAGAAGTTATATCAACTTTTTAGAAAAGATTTTACCGGGATTTCGTGTTTGGAATATAAAGATTGAAGAGATAGACATCTCTAGCTGGATATTATGGAAACGGGAACTAAAGACTGTAAGGGCGAGCAGAAGAGTCACTGTAAGACCGCCATGGGAAGAATATCTTCCTAAAGAGGGTGAAGTGGTAATTGAGATTAATCCATCAATGGCATTTGGCACTGGGCATCATGAGACAACTAGGCTCTGCATCCAGGCAATGGAGGAAATTTTTGAAGACGCCAACATCAAAAATGTTCTTGACGTAGGATGTGGAAGCGGAATCCTCTCCATCGTCGCTGTAAAACTCGGAGTAGATGAGGCCGTTGGATTGGATATAGACCCTGTGGCAGTCATGGAAGCAAAGAAGAATTCAGAAAGGAATTCAGTCTCTGACAAGATTAAACTCATCTGCGGCTACATAGAGGCTGTAAAGGGGAGGTTTGATTTAATAGTCGCCAATATATCGGTTGAGACAATAATACTTATGAGGGATGAACTCAGGTTAAGACTAAATGGCAATCTCTTAATCTCCGGAGTTCCAATTTCAAGAAGGGATGAAGCGGTTTCAGGGCTTGAAAAAGGCGGATTTCTATTTAAGAGAGAATTCAGAGAGGGAGATTGGGTAGCGATTGTATTTAGCGTTGATAAAAATTCTGTCTAAAGTAAACTACTAATTACGTCTCTATACGGTTAGAATTGGAATAATAAACACCATTTCTAATAAAGGAGTGAGAGATTATGCCCTCTTTTAAAACAATCGAATGGAAAGATGATAGGATTATAATGATAGATCAAAGAAAACTACCCATTGAAGAGATATATGTTGAGTGCCTGAGTTTTGAGGATGTAGCATGGGCGATAAAAGAGATGGTTATCCGTGGTGCTCCGGCAATAGGCGTTGCTGCAGCAATGGGTATTGCTCTAGGGGCAGTTAAAAGTAAGAAGAGGGATAGAATTGAGTTCCTTGCAGAGATTAAGGAGATTGCTACGGTGATTTTAGGCACAAGGCCGACTGCGGTAAACCTATTTTGGGCTGTAAAAAGAATGACGAATCTCGTGGATGAAAACAAGGATAAAAATATTGATCTGATTAAGGAAAGATTGGTTGAAGAAGCAAAGAAGATATATGAAGAAGATATTGAGACTTGCAAAAGAATAGGCAAAGTGGGATCTGAATTGATAAAAGACGGGAGCACAATTCTTACACACTGTAACGCAGGTGCCCTTGCTACCGCGGGTTATGGAACCGCACTTGGAGTCATCAGGGCAGCTTTTGAGGGTGGGAAGAGGATAAAAGTCATTGCCACTGAAACAAGGCCATTTTTACAGGGCGCAAGACTGACTGCATGGGAATTGGATAAAGACGGAATACCTGTTACATTAATTACGGACAACATGGCCGGATATGTTATGGGCAAAGGAATGGTGGATGCCGTAGTCGTAGGGGCAGATAGAATCGCTCTAAACGGAGACGTTGCAAATAAAATCGGAACCTACTCGCTCTCTATCCTTGCAAAGTTTCATAAGATTCCCTTCTATGTAGTGGCTCCTATCTCTACAATTGATTACAACTGTGCTTCAGGGGATTTAATCCCGATTGAGAGGCGCGATGCCAAAGAGGTAACCCACATCTTAGGAAATAAGATTGCACCGGATGTTGATGTATTAAATCCCGCGTTTGATGTTACGCCGAATGAAAATATAAGCTCTATAATTACTGAAAATGGAGTTGCCAAAGCGCCTTTTTCTGAGAGTCTAAGGGCAATGCTCGATTAGATACTCCTGCTCTCCTGCCTTTCCAAATCTATCTTGCATGAGAGACAGAGCTTTGCAAGAGGCATAGCTCTGAGCCGATCCTCGCCTATTTCATCTCCGCAGCTTTCACAAATTCCATAACTTCCATCATTAATCTTACTTAAAGCCTCATCTATAAGCCTCAGCTTATCCCTCTCTCTATCAGTAAGTGTAAGAGATAGCTCCCTATCCCTATCACTTGAGGCATGGTCATAAAAATCGCCAACGTCAAATCTCAAATAATCCGACTCTGCCTTAACCGTTTGTGAAACGTCCTCTAAAAGCTCCTTTCTCATCTGAAGAAGCATATCCCTCATTTCATCCTTCCAGTTAGATTTATCCGTTTTCTGAGCCGACTCCATTGACCTACCCTCTTTTATCTCAGCCTCCGGTTTTTTTACTGACTTCAAAACAGTACCTCCTTGCTTCCTAACAATTGGCTTTTTAACCTTTTGTAAAGAAGCCCTTTTTCTAAGCGGCTTATTCTTCTTAGGCTTCTTCTCATCCCGCCGCATTTTAGTCTTTTTTGCCTTCCCTATTATCGCTTTCCCCATAAGTTTTCCTCCTCCCTCGGAGGTTAATATGATAAGCACGTAAGAGGGTTTGTCAAGGGCAACCAAAGAAGACAAAATGTAGAGACCAAAGTTAGCCTATGCTTAGTCTCAACCCCCGAACTGTTGATAAGAACAGGGGCTTACCAAATTCTTCACCTAATAATAGTGCAGTGCTAGCCAGATGGTTTTTTGATTCGGATCCGTCCATTCAATCCGATGGCGCCTGTGTGCTGGGATATGGACATAATCACCCGGTTTCATTACACATACCTCTTTGTCACCCTCAAATAGAAGACCCGCACTACCACTTAATAATATGACCCACTCATTTGTATCTTGGTCATACCATTCTCCTGGTGGCGTTGCCTGACCCATTGAGATTATCCGCTCTAGATTAAAATAGTCTGTCTTCAGAATGGTTTCAAAGATCTCTTCGGTGAAAGAATCGGGGATATTTGAGAATATACTGTTTGGTATCATAAGATACCCCTCATAATTTATGTGTTTCCCAGTTAATTCATCGGCGTTTTAAAGCCCTCCATTTCCATATTGCATATATCGCGGGGATTATAACGAGTGTGAGAATAGTTGAAGTTACAAGTCCTCCAACCATAGGGGCTGCGATTCGTTTCATTACATCTGCCCCTGTACCCTGACTCCAGAGAAGTGGAAGGAGCCCTAGAATCATTGTCATCACTGTCATCATCTTTGGTCTTACCCTCTGGACGGCTCCCTCATCAATCGCTTCAGCCAAATCCTCCCAGCTATTCATCCTTCCTTCTTTTACCCTCTTTTTATAAGATTCATTGAGATAAATTATCATTACCACACCTGTTTGAGCGGCGAGTCCCGCAACGGCGATTATCCCCACCCAGACCGCTATACTCATGTTGTAATGGAGAATGTACATAAGCCAGATGCTTCCGACTAGCGCAAAAGGTACGGAGAGAATAACAATTAGAGCCTCTGTAACACTGCCAAAGTTGATATAGAGCAGAACAAATATCATAAGGAGCGTAACAGGAATTATGAACTTTAATTTTTCTCTAACCCTCAAGAGAAACTCGTATTGGCCGCTCCATGAGATGTAATAACCCGGTGGGAGTTTTACGTTCCCACTCACTACCCGCTTGGCCTCCTCAACATAGCTCCCTATGTCTCTTCCTGCCATATCTATAAAGACATAAGCGGCCTTGGAGCCATTCTCGTCCCTTATCTCTTCTGGTCCGGTCCTTGCTCTGATGTCAGCAATCTGTCCAATTGGAATCTGCGCCCCTGTGGGTGTAGGAACAAGCACCCTTTTGAGACTCTCTATATCATCACGAAGCTCTCTTGCATATCTAACATTTACAGGATACCTTTCAGGCCCCTCCACAGTTTGCGTTACATTACTTCCGCCTATTGCCGACTCGATTATCTCCTCAACGTCCCCCATAGTAAGCCCATACCGGACCGCTTCTTCTCTTTTGATATTGAAATCGAGAAAGTAACCGCCAGTTACCCTTTCTGCATATACGTTTGTCGTGCCAGGAATATCTCTTAATGTAGCCTCGATTTGTTTTCCTATTTCTTCTATCACACCAAGATCTTTCCCGTAGATTTTTACCCCTACGGGAGTGCGAATCCCGGTTATAAGCATATCGGTTCTATTCCTTATAGGCATAGTCCATATATTTGTAGCGCCGGGGAATTTGAGCATACTATTCATTCGTGCAATCAGCTCACTCCAGGACATGGCTCTTTCCTCCGGCCATATAGGGCGAAGGATATTTTTAATAAATTCAGGCACCCACGTTGAATACCATCTTTTTTGGGGAATCTTTGGCCACTCATCCTCAGGCTTTAGGGTTATTGTATTTTCCACCATAGAAAGAGGGGCAGGGTCGGTTGATGTCTCGGCTTTACCTATCTTCCCAAAAACGGTTTGAACCTCGGGGAACTGTCTTATAATCTTGTCCTGAATCTGAATAAACTTTCCAGCCTCTGTAATGGAAATCCCAGGAGGGGTAAGAGGCATATACATTAGGCTCTCCTCATTAAGGGGGGGCATAAACTCAGAACCCAGTTTAAAAAAGATCGGAATTGTGATTACTAAAATAACAATGGCCAAGGCAACAGTTATTTTTCTCCATCTTATTATAAATCTGACTACAGGTTCATAAACCCAGATTAAGAATCGGCTTACCGGATTTCTCTTCTCCGGAACCATCTTTCCCCGCATAAGAATCGTTATAAGTGCGGGCGTGAGTGTTATGGAAAGAAGGGCGGCAAAGAACATTCCGAATGTCTTTGTGTATGCCAGGGGCTTAAACAGCTTTCCCTCTTGAGCCTCCAGTGTGAAGACGGGAATGAATGAAACGGCTATAACAAGAAGTGCAAAAAATATCGGCTTTCCTACCTCTTTTGAGGCATCTATCATTATCTTAAACCTATCTCCTGTTCTGCCCTCTTCTTCCCAGTGTTCAAGCCTTTTATGCACGTTCTCAACAAGCACAATCGCGGCATCAACCATAGCTCCTATAGCAATTGCGATACCGCCAAGAGACATGATGTTCGATGTGAGTCTCATGTAATACATCGGAATGAATGAAAAGAGTATTGCAAAAGGCAGTGTAAAAATGATTACGAGTGCAGAGCGAAGGTGAAAGAGAAAAAGGATACACACAAGACCTACGATTATGCTCTCTTCAATAAGTGTTCGCTTTAGAGTGTGTATCGCCCTTGAGATCAAATTTGACCTGTCATAGGTTGTAACCAGCTTAATCCCTTGAGGAAATGCAGACTCTACTTCTTTCAATTTTTCCTTTACCCTCTTTATAACATTTAAAGCATTCTCGCCGTATCTCATAACCACAACCCCACCTACAACTTCTCCCTCTCCATTAAGGTCCACAATTCCACGCCGGATATCAGGGCCTAAACTCACATCGGCTATGTCTTTTACAAAAACTGGGGTTCCGGTCTTTTCATCTATATCTACAACGATGTTTTCTATATCATCAACCGACTTTATATATCCCCTCCCTCTTACCACATACTCTCTGCCCGTAGCCTCTAGTACTCTTCCGCCCACATCGTTATTGCTCATCCTTATAGATTGAATGACCTTAGTAAGCGGTATGTTAAGAGCAAGGAGTTTAGTTGGGTCTACATTCACTTGATACTGCTTTACAAATCCTCCTACGCTTGCAACGTCAGCTACTCCGGAGACGCTCCTCAGCCAGTATCTCAAGTACCAGTCATTAAATGAGCGGAGTTCTGCCAGATTATGCCTCCCTGTATCATCTATAAGTGCATATTGATAAACCCATCCGACGCCCGTTGCGTCGGGGCCGATTACAGGGGTAACCCCTTCGGGAAGCCTTCCCTGAATCCCACTCATATATTCAAGCACGCGGCTCCTTGCCCAGTAAATGTCGGTTCCATCCTCAAAAAGGACATAAACAAATGAAAAACCGAACATTGATTCTCCCCTTACAGTGGTCACTTTAGGGGCTGAAAGGAGATTTGTGACAATAGGATATGTAACCTGGTCCTCTACTATATCCGGGCTTCTTCCGGGCCACTCTGTATAGACTATTACCTGAACATCTGAGAGGTCTGGTATCGCATCAAGGGGCACGCGCTTTAGAGCCCAGACGCCCCAGGCCGTAAGAAACCCAACTATAAGAAAAACGATGAACCTGTCTCTGGAGAAATATTCAATTGTTTTTTCTATCATATTTTCATTAACTCCTTTATCTAACGTTTAAATCAAAATTCTCATTCACAGGTGGTTCTCCGGGCATAAGCACTTCAACTAATAGAGACCAACTCCCGCTCATGGGTATGTTTAGCTCTCCTTTATAGACCCCATCTCCAATATGGCTTGCATCAGCAGAACTTCTCATCTCAGACATTCCAGGCATTGCAGGCATAAGGATGGTGAATTTAACCTTTGCATCCATAATCGGCTCGCCTCGTGGGTTGTTGAGTTTAAACTTAAAAGTAGTCTTTCCTGACTCAGGTGGACTTGGGTCTGTAGAGAATGAAATCTTAATATTGCTTTTGCCTTTCGTTTGAGCTCCATCGAGGGCAACCTTCTTTTCCCTACCGCCGTTTAAAGACTCAAGCGCCGCCTTAAGTCGGCTTTCAGAATCCACGAAGAATGCAGCGCTCTTTACAACCCTCTCTCCTGCTTTCAATCCGTCTACCACTTCGTAATACCCTTCAGTCTTTTGTCCGACCTTAACTTCCCTTGGCTCGAAGTATCCATCTCCTGAGGCGATAAATACAAGTTTTCTCTCCCCTGTGTCAATTACAGCGTCCTCAGCTACGGAGAGCCTCTCACCCAAGTCGGTTTGGAGTGTTACGTTGGTATACATCCCGGGCTTGAGTTTGTTGCCCGGGTTTGGAAATTCAAACCTTACCTTTGCAGTCCTTGTGGTCGTGTCAACGGTAGGGTAGACATACATAACCTTTCCTGTAAACGTTTCACCAGGATAATAGGAGAGTTCAAGAGTTGCTATATCTCCCTTTTTAATCAGAGGAAGTTCATACTCATAAACATCTGCAAGAACCCATATGGTTGATAGGTCTGCCATTTGAACAACATTTTCTCCTTCTGCGATATGCATTCCGGGGAACTTCATTCTTTTTGTAATATAGCCATTTATATGGGAGTAGATGGTCATATACGTAAGTGGTTTTCCGGTTCTTGCAACCCTTTTTAATTCACTCTCGGGAATGTCCCAGAGAAGAAATCTTCTCCGTGTAGCCTCAAGAAGGGAACTTGCACCGGAGGATATTTCAGAGAAGGGACTTTTACCAAGGTCATCATTTGCCTTGAGGGCAAGGAGATACTCTTCCTCGCTTGAAACCAAATCAGGACTATAAATTGTAAAAAGCGGATCCCCCCGCTTTACATACTGCCCTTCATATACGGGCATGTCCCTTATCCAGCCGCTGAATTTAACATGTACATAATCTATTTTTCTCTCATCCTCCTCAACAATCCCTACGGTTCTGATGTTTTTTGTCAGCCTTCTGGGAGCAACTTCTCCAATTTTTATCCCCATCAGTTGCTGCTTCTCAGGGCTTATCTCTATACCTACGAATTCAGAAGGGCTTCGATTCTTCTGCATCTGTCCTTCACTCGTTTTTACCAAATGCATTTCTTTTTCATCTATACCTCCGTTCCCCGGCATTTGCCCTTGAGATTTGCCCTCACTTTGCATTCCTTTCATTCCCCGCATTTCCTGAGAAGAATTTTGAACTGTGTCTTTTCCTCTGCCTTCTCCCTTTAGCCTTGTTGAGACATAAGAGAAACCAAGGGTCAGAACAAGCAGGACCAGAACTGTTACGGCTCCTAATTTAATTATCTTTTTCTTCGTCATTTTAACCTCCTCATTATTGAATTAGAGCCCTCCCGATATTCTCCTCAATCCTCGCTAAAGCCTTCTCGTACTCCACAAGTTGAGTATGGTATGCAAGCTCATAATTAAAGAGCGTGGCAATATTATCTAGAAGCGTAAGGAAATCAATTTTTCCAACCTCATATCCGGCAATCGCAGAGTCAAGTGAGTGAACAGCCTGTGGAATTATTCCCTTGGAGTAGAGGTCTAGAAGTTTCTCTGATGTTTTGGCTTTGATGTATTCATCTTTTATAGTGAAATATAGATCTTGACTTGTGCTGTTATATCCCTCTTTTGCCTCTTTAAGCTCTGATACCGCTTCTTCGACTCTAAACTTCTCCTTTCTCCAGAAGTAAAGCGGAACTATAAAGCCAACCCTTATCTGCCACATATCGGCAAAATCTCCTCCATTTGTGAACTTTCCTCGATCGAACCAATCAAACTCCGCTACGAAATCAGGTAAATATCCCTTCTTTGCGAGTTCCAAGGCCTTGCTGTTTCTTTCAATAAGACTGCTCTTTGCCCTAAGTATCGGACTCTCACTCTCTACAAGCCCGTAGAGTTCGCCTAATGAGAGTCTAAGCTCAGACTTTTTTATCTCCTCGGGTTTTCCAATTGGAGAATCGGGCGGACGGTTAAGAATGCTCCTTATCTTGGCTTCTATAATCTCTTTCTTCTGGTTTAAAAGCTCTAGTCTTTCAATAAACCCTGAGAGTTCTACCTGGGATCTTATTATGTCTTGCTGTATTCCTTTTCCTACTTTATACTTAGCTTCGGCAATTCGTACAAATTTCTCGAGGAGGTCTTTATTCTTTGAAGTGATCTCTATAGATTTACTTACTAAGTACCAGTCGTAATAAGCCTCTTTAAGGTCGGCAGTAACTTTTTTTACCGTGGCTTCTAAAAACTGTCTCTCAGCCTCGGCTTCTTTTTCTGCAATCTTTTCCTTAAGGGAGAGCTTACCGGGAAATGGAAACTCTTGAGAAGCGGAGATTTCAAGCTCTGCAAAGTTATCTTTTCCGAGCGTGAGTCTATCAAAACTGACGTTTGTATAGCCGACTTCTATCGTAGGGTTTGGAAGTGTGCTTACCTGAGATGGGCGCTTAGTTGAAGCCTCCCATTTAGCCCTTGCCGCTTTTATTTCAGGGTTATTGGCTAGAGCTTCTTCAATGAGGGATTTAAGACTCGCGCTCTCCTCGGCAAAAGCATCAAGCCCAATTGTAGCCTCAGTCTCTCCAAAAGCAGTCGAGAAAGAAAGTAAAAACGCGAGTATTCCCAAAACTGTAATTGGCTTACTAGGTTTAACCATTGATAGTTCCTCCATTTTTGAGACTTTTTGATTCTATTTTCCTTTTATAACTATAGAAGCCTCCCCCCCAGAGTTTATATCCGGGAGGGGGTTTTAACTTAGTTGTCACCCATTCTTCGTAAATACAACAGCAGTTCCCTCACAAACTGGTTCTTTTACCTTATATATCACGGTTTCAGGAGGCTTATTTGAGATCCGGGAATGAACTAACCTTTCTTTTTCTTCCACATGTGCTTTTATAACTGCATCGGCACCGACTTCTCTGGCAATCTGACGTATTTTCTCAAAGCATTCCCCCTCATTGCTAAACCGACTCCCATTTGCTTTCACAAGAGCAATCTCTTTGTAGGGTTTATTAATATCATCCTGAGTAAGTAGAATCTCTTGGGCTTCCGATTTTGGTGGGTAAATCTCGGTGCTAAACTTGATGAACTCTCCTTTTGTGCTTGCACATCCTATAACGACCAAGGAAATCAACAAGCCAAGCAAAGTGCCGATTCCCCAAATTATCTTTTTGCCACTACCACTTTTCCTCATGGCTGTATACCTCCAGTTTTTTATTTTTAATTTTTAAACAGGGATTTATTCGTTTGTCCTATCTCTGCCAGAAAACATGGTTAAAAAAGTGATATGCCTTAGCAGCTATACCACTAAGCAGAGATTGGACCAGAAGTAGGAATTTATAGTAGAAGGGATGAATTTGCCAAGAATAAATCAGGCGGTCGGTATTGCGCTTTTAGCGCAAGATTTAAGGAAAAACTAGGGACTCTATTGATTTGTAGGATAGGAATATCAAATGCTAGAGGATATAAAACAATGCTCTTTACTATATGGCTGTTGGGAGCATTAAGAACCACATCATAACACACACACACTTTATGATCCATTATACCAGTGATTTTGTAAGTACCTGTTACAGATTTAGCGCCGGAAATTTTATTTGGCTGGCTTGCGTGGCAGTTTTTCATATTCATATCCGAGACAACGCCATTACTACTAGAGTAACATACACCTGCCTCAAGCCCGGTATAGCAGAAGATTACGCTGAGAACTAGGAAAAGACTCAGGTATTTCATAGTGTGATGACAAATATACTCTAAATAGGTCAAATTTCAAAGTCAAGTATAGTTTCAGCCTAGATTCTTAATTGCCTCAACACTGATCATACCTAAACTATCTACAACCAAATCAGCAATTTGAAATTCTCTCTGTTCTAATCTCTTATCCGGAACAGCGATGCAGATCATACCCGCGCCCTTTGCGGCTTTCACTCCGTTAATTGAATCTTCGATTACAACACACTCCCTCGGCTCGATTCCTAATCTCTTCGCAGTGTAGATATAGATGTCGGGATGGGGTTTTCCAAGCTCGATAAAATCCCCCGAGACAACCACAGAGAAGAATTTCCTGAGTGAGAACTTATCCAGAACGAAATTTATGACCCTAATCGGAGAGCTTGAGGCAAGAGCCAAAAGGAATTCACTCTCTTTAAGCCCTTTAAGAATGGGTAGAAGCCCCGGCATGAGTTCTAATTCTTTTTCATATAAATCAAGCAGTATTTCAATCCTCTCGGCGATAATCTCTTCAACCGTCTCAATCAGGTTGAATGTCTCTTTCATTAGCCTTCCAGAATCATTTTGGTTTAATCCCACTATCTTATCCCTGTATGTCGGATTATAATCTATGCCCCTCTTTGCAAGCAGTATTCTTTCTGTCTTCTCCCAAAGTGGCTCACTATCTATCATAACCCCGTCCATATCGAATATAACAGCCTTAATCATTGCTGAACCATCTCTTTTCGGCGTTTCTTGAGATATTATATGTTAATACCCTAAAAAATCCCTTTATTATCTCTTGAGTTCTCAAGCTTGACAATAGAGCGGGTAAAAACTATCCTTACTATCCGTTAGTTCAGGTGTTCATTTATAATCAGAAATAAACTAAGAGGTGTTTTATCGGAGGAATATATTAGTGAAAGCATCCACCAGTTTTAAAAGGCAAGCCCTACTAGGCGCAATTACGGTTCTTTTTATTGCCGGCGGGCTGATGGCTTATACTACTGCGTCTAAAAAGTATAACAAAGCGGCTCCGGGCACCTCTCCCGTAGAGGTCTCTACGATAAGGCTTCCAAATTACTTTGATACGGCTCCCCCTGAAATAAAGGAAGCCTATGAGTTTGCCATTTCAAGACCCGATGTACTTGAGCATATGGCGTGTTATTGCGGATGCAAGAGAATTGGACACAAAAGCAATAAGAGCTGTTTTATAAATAGGGTAAATGAAGATGGATCAATCGTTCTCGATGAACACGGTACTATGTGTCATATATGCCTAGACGTTGCACTCACGACAAAGTACCTAATGGCACAAGGAAAATCCCTTAGAGAAATCCGGAAATTCCTAGACGAAAAATACGCCGGAAAGCCTTCAACCGATACCCCGTATCCCTCGGAGTAATGGGAAAATCAAATGTAAGCATTTTTTAAAATTAATTTGGGGAACCATAATGAGGGGTTTTAGTTTATTTGTTAAGCTGATCGTGTTTTTGACAATTGTGATTCTTCTGAGCCTTTTTGGGTATGCTGTCTTTGGAAATAAGGTATTTCCAAAACCCTCTCCTCTTATTGGACATGAGGCACCGGACTTTACGCTTGAGCTTTTCAGTGGAGATAAACTAAGGCTCTCGGATCTAAGAGGAAAAGCCATACTCCTAAACTTCTGGGCATCATGGTGTATGCCCTGTAGAGATGAAGCATCGGCCCTTGAGGCATCCTGGAAAAGGTACAAATATAAGCCAGTGGTTTTTGTTGGTATAGATGTGTGGGATGACAAAGACAGTGCCCTCGCCTATATAAAGCAATTCGGCGGAGGGTATGTAAATGGAATAGACCCAAATGGTGAAATAGCCGTTGACTATGGGGTTGGTGGGGTACCCGAGACATATTTCATTGATACATCCGGGAAAATAGTGGATAAGTATACAGGACCACTCACAGAAGAGATGATTGATCAGTTCCTGGGAAGGGCACTTTCATCATTACCACTAAACGGGCTAACTAAAGAAGGCGGTTAGTTTAGAGATGACTGTCAAAGTTCATATTGAAAGAGTCCTTTACATAATTGCCTCAGTAGCATTTATATTGGGGCTACTTATCTCGAACTCCATAGCAGATGATATTGATAAAGAGACCCGTGAGATCTCTTATCTCCTTATGTGTCCTGTGTGTGAGGGTCAGACAGTGGCGGAGTCCAACTCCCAGCTTGCCAAACAAATGCGAGCAATGATAAGAGAGAAACTCCAAGAAGGGAGATCTAAAGACGAGATAATCGCCTACTTTGTAAGCCGCTATGGAGAAGCAATACTTGGTGCCCCACCTGCGAAAGGGGTAAACTGGCTTCTCTGGACACTGCCCGCCCTTTCGCTATTGGTTGGCGGATTTATAATAGGAATATTTCTCTATAAATTAAAAGAAGATAGAGAAAAATCTAAGGGGGAATCTCGAAAACCGCCCTCCCCGTCTGAACCGGAATATATGGAAAAACTCAATAAAGAACTAAGAGAGTTTGAATCTTAGAAATCCCTAAAAATAAAATGTGCTCATATCTCTAGAGAAAGCCTCTTCAATTTATTTTCTTTCCTCTAATTCTAATATAGACTCTAGTTTTTAAACTCACCGGTGACGCTAAATGAAATCTATAGAACCAAAATTAAAACACACAAGTAAAGGAACAACTACTACTATCATTCTTGTAGTTTACTTAACCTATCTTTTCACACTTGTTCTTAGGCCTTTCACATTCTCTTTACCTATATCGATTTCTCTAAGTGAGATGTACTACTATGATTTGGAAAACCTCTCTACTAGTGTCAGTTCTTTTGTATGGAATTTTATTATAAATATATTACTTTTTATCCCTTTGGGTTTTCTCCTCTGTGCTTTACCAAAGGTCTCAGAAAGAAGATGGTTTATTAAAATTGTCCTTACTACCCTTTCGGGATTTATTCTCAGCTCTATAATCGAATTTACTCAATTATTCCTACCACGTGATTCATCTCTAGCGGATATTATTGCAAATACCACAGGCTCACTCATTGGAGCGTTTGGCGCATCATTCCACTACAAAACGCTAACTGGTTTAATCCGTAGATGTTGGTCTTGTGTTAAAAAGGGCAGATTTCTATCAACCCTAATTATCATATATAGTGCCTTGCTCTTTACATTCTCTAACTTTCCGATCCTATACAGTGATTTTAGCAACTGGGATCCAAATTTCACATTCCAGATAGGAAATGAACCAACGCTAGATAGGCCATGGCTTGGAAAGATTTACCTGGTCGCTATATATAGCGTCGCCCTCCATTATAAGGATGTCATCTTCAATCTTAAAGCAGGTCCTTTTCGTAATTCCTCCGAGTCCAGCGATCGAGTCAATCTTGTAGCATTTTACAACTTTTATGAAGGGACCGGAGCAATTGTCCATGATACCTCGTCTTTTGGAGAACCCCTGGATCTAGCAATTCAAGATACCTCTAAGATTAAGTGGCTGACCCCCAATGGCATAGAATTTCTAGAGGGTACAATTATTAGAAGTCAAAATCCTGCTTATAAGCTCTTCTATAGTCAGATACTTAGATACAATCGCCTTACTATCGAAGTCTGGATTTCTCCTACTGACTTAACCCAGGTATTCCACGATGGGCCAGCCCCCATAGTCTCCTTTTCACGAGACACCGGTTTTCGCAACTTTACACTCGGTCAATCACAGAAGAATGTCTCTTTTCCCCTGCGTACCCCCATTTCACCATTAAATGGGATGTATGTACACCTATTTACCAAAGACAACCCTTTGACAACTGATATTCAGCACTTGGTTGTTACTTATAGGAACGGCATTGAAAAACTCTACATCAACGGTGTAGAGATTAAGTCAACTATTCTAGATGCCAGCAATAATTTAGTGAACCTCGTAGGTGTAGGATTTGGAGGTAGGTGGACTTATTGTTTGCTGTTTCTCTTCCCGATTGGTTTTTTATCTTATACCGTCCTCTCAAGGAGTGCCATGGACAAAATAAAGGTGATTCCACTCTCTATTTTAACTGGATTTATTCCTTTAACGCTCATTGAAATTTTTCAGGTGCTCAAGGTTACTAGGCCTTTTGATCTAAATCTTCTGTATATGGGACTATTCGTTATTCTCGCATCCGTACTAATAAGTTCTGCCATAGATAAGTCTTGAAATTAGGAAGTCATACTAAACAAATTATGGATTGAGACCAAGATTAATTTGACAAGGAGAGAAAGATGCACCTACTATGGCTGAAGGTCTCTTAGCCTTCATAGATCCCTGAGACTTAAGAAAGCAGCCGTTATTTTAGAGCGGATTGCCGTCTATCGAAATCAGGATAAATTTGACTAAATGGTGATAATTGATGTTCCTCTCAGGCAAGAACCACATGTTCTATAAGTTTATATATTTAATCACATTTACTTGCATCCATTAATATTTACGGGTATAAAACAGGAAAAATAAAGACATTAGGGGGCAACTAAAAGGTGAAATATCAATTCGATTATCCATCCTTACGGAAACCAAGATCTCACAAATACCGCGCTGAACTCATAGGGAAAAAACTGACAAAATCTGGTGGAATTGTCTTGTTCCTCATTACCCTGACCTTGGTGATATTGTGCCATGCGGGTAGTGCCTTAGCGAAGTCCGATTCTACCTCGGTGCCAGCGGTGGTGACGGTGCCGGGAATGCCGCCGGTATTAGATCCAAATAACCTCTACAGCGAGGCATCAGCTGGTCGGCTCAGCCCAGCGGTTGCCGATGCACTTGAGCGTGTCTATGTCCCCAACGTACAGTCAAATGACGTTTATGTGATTGATCCGGTCAAGCTCAAGGTTGTGGATCGCTTCAAGGTTGGCAAGAACCCACAGCACGTGGTTCCATCTTGGGACCTAAAGACCCTGTGGGTGGCAAATAACGCAGAAGGCCGAACCAACGGAAGCCTCACACCTATTGACCCTAAAACGGGCAAGCCGGGTCCCGCCATCGCGGTAGATGACCCATACAATATGTATTTCACGCCGGACGGCCAATCGGCGATTGTGGTGGCTGAGGCACTCAGGCGGCTCGACTTCCGTAATCCACATACTATGGCACTTCAGTCGTCTCTGCCGACCCCACAGTGTGCGGGTATCAACCACGCTGACTTCTCGATTGATGGACGGTATGCCATATTCACATGCGAGTTCAATGGTGGCCTGTTGAAGATTGACCTTGTAAACCGCAAGGTGCTTGGCTACCTAAGACTCTCGAAAAGGAGTATGCCACAAGATATCCGCATCTCGCCCGATGGAAAGGTCTTCTACGTGGCTGATATGAGGGCAGATGGCGTGTTTATAGTGGATGGAAATTCTTTCTCCAAGATTGGCTTTATTCCAACGGGCATTGGAGCGCATGGGCTCTATCCGAGTCGAGATGGAAAGAAGCTCTACGTTGCTAACCGTGGCTCCCATAGGATTCACGGTCTGCCACATGGCAAGGGCAGTGTGTCCGTTATTGACTTTGCCACACGTAAGGTTGAGGTAACCTGGTCCATTCCAGGTGGAGGCAGCCCCGATATGGGCAATGTAAGCGCTGACGGGAAGCAACTCTGGCTCTCAGGGCGATATGACGACGTTGTATATGATATTGATACCGCAAACGGTAATGTAAAGAGTATCCCTGTAGGCAAAGAGCCACATGGGCTTACAGTCTGGCCCCAGCCGGGGCGTTATTCATTAGGCCACACTGGTAATATGCGTTAGAGATTTAGTATTA
>CAYMEO010000001.1:86554-88393 GCA_964389705.1 uncultured Spirochaetia bacterium | reverse complement strand
CCTTACCAGAGGGGCCGTTCACAATATCATAAGCCGGATGCTTGTCAGACCAGGCAGTGCGCCCACCGTGAGTCTTGATGACCTCGAAGATTGTATTGACCCGCAGGTAGCTATGTGGGTAGACGGGTTTGCATCCCTTTTTTGGGTCAAGAGGCAGTTTAGCAGGATCAATTGCATTGAGATTGTTACCTCCACCTCCACCATCAATCGAACTAGAATCCTTGTCAATTGACTCGTCATATAGCACTTCGGTCCCGACTGTAGCACAACTAGACCCCGGAGGCGAGAGGGTACGGTCATAACTATCGTCATACCATACACCAGTTGAGACTGTAGAGCCACCAGTTATCTGTGCCAGTAGTCCGGGGAATGAGTCAGAAGGGCGCGAAGTAGAAGCATTTGTATAGGTGATGCCATGCTTTTTTAGCTGCGCCAGTGTAGATTGCGGGTTAGCAACTACGAAGTTCTCTAGATCAAGTGCATGCATACCATCAATGCTGATTAACAAGACCCGTTTGGCACCATTACTCTTGCTAGTTTCTATCGCCATCCCACTTGTATTCTGTGACTGAACTGGAATTAGGGCAGTTGACAGTAGCACAATCGCGGCAAATAATACCGAGGTGATTTTAATAATTGGGCGTTTGAGGTCCATTTTTTATTACCTCCAATAATTTTTATGAAAGCTTAAATAGAGAGAATTAATCCCTTATGAAGGGAGAAT
The DNA here is from genome assembly GCA_964389705.1 of uncultured Spirochaetia bacterium. Classification (GTDB taxonomy): domain Bacteria; phylum Desulfobacterota_D; class UBA1144; order Nemesobacterales; family CSP1-2; genus PSLL01. Next base: position 87,669 of record CAYMEO010000001.1, on the reverse strand, counting down.
TAAAGTTTAGTTAAGCACTAATAATTCAAAGGACAATTTCTCCTTTTTCATCTAACTGTATGTAATACGGATACGTTGAAATGAGACAGGATCAATATAATGTCAATGGCATAAGGCGCTACCGGAATCCGTAAATCTCTTTCCGGGCTCTGGAACAAATCTCCAATCATAACCATTGGGATGAAGGGTAATGACCAGCACGCCAAACGTGTCTGAATTTCGGACCTCGCTGTTAGTCTGAACATTTACAAACGGGGAGAAGTTCTTTCCTCCGGTTCCAACTATGAACTGACGAATTCCCCGCACCGGATCGGCTACCCCCGTTGGGTCCTGAGGGGCGAACCGTTCGTAGTTGTGCTCGTGTCCAACGAGCACAACATCTGCGCCGGCATTATAGAGGTCCTGCCAAAAGGCTTCATATTCGGGATTGTTGCCGTATCTGCCTGAGGAGAAGCGCGGATGGTGCCAATATGCAAGGGTGCAAAAGGCAGGATTTGCGGCAAGATCGGCCCTCAACCATCGCTCCTGTGGTGAGCCAAACCCACATCCACCTATCTCGGAGCAGTTGGAATTGAGCGCGATTATGTGCCAGGTGCCAATGTTATAGCTATAATAGCCCCTCTCAGGGTTTCCAGCCGCGGCTCTAAAATAATTGAAGTAGCCCGATGCCCCAGGCGTCTTGTATTCGTGGTTCCCAACCGCAGGATGGATAATAGATTTGAGTCGCCCCCATGTAGGGTCAAAAGACTGCTTAAACTCGTCGAGTGTGGCGACCTCATATTGATTGTCACCCAGTGTGAGAACCGCAACCGGATTTATCTCCAAAAGTAGATCCGATGTGGCCTTCATGTGACACGCCGTCTGCGTTCCGGCCCCTGCGTTGTAGTTTGAATCGGCCGGATCACAGGCAATGTCACCCGCTGCCGCAATAACCGGGTCGGCTGTCATGTCCTTTGAATGAAGTGCAGTAAAATCGGTATAACCACAGCCACTAAAAACAGATGCTAAAAGAAATAGAATCCATTTTTGGAACTCGATTCTCATACTCTCTCCATAATTCAGTCTGAGTTCATCACGAACAAAAATCATTCTATTCTGTTTAGAGCCATTGGCAA
>CAYMEO010000001.1:81030-86454 GCA_964389705.1 uncultured Spirochaetia bacterium | reverse complement strand
AGTCTGAGTTCATCACGAACAAAAATCATTCTATTCTGTTTAGAGCCATTGGCAACACCATTGGTGAAATGCCATTTTATTGATTTGCAATAATTTGATATATACAGATTATTGCCTTTAATCACAGGTTATGTAATGAGGCTGCTCAATCAATTTTATAATGTATATAAGCTCTGAAGAGCCGGTTTCTTTGGCTATGCATATAACACCAGGATTGTCAATTCTATCTTTGTTTCCCAGAAGAATAACCTTGGTATTAGGTCTTTTCTTATTTATCCAATCCAATATATCACCCGTATCTAGATTGAGTGTACTACTATCAATAAACAAAAAATCAAATTCTACTTCATTAATGCCCTCTACAGCCTCCCTACAGCTTGAAGCCTCAGTCACTTTTATATTACCTTCATCCTCTAAAATCCTACGGACCCCTTCTAAGAAGAGTCTTGAGCCTGAGACCAGCATTATTTTGATCGGTGCGCTAGACTCAACCCCTACACTCTTGGAAAGAAGGGTTCTTTTGTATAACTCTGTATATCTATACATGCACGGCGAGATCTTGAATTAACCCCTATTTAACTTCCAAGTACTCGTTGAAACTCCCAAATATCCTGTCAATACTGTTTTTAATAAGCCCGATGGTTTCTTTCATAAATTTATCCGATGTATTTATCAACACCTGAGAATAATCCCTATGGAAGGCAATTATCCTCTCTGCATGGCTATCTATAAACCTCGAATGGCTGTTCCAGAAGTTAACCGCCTCAGTTGGAAATCTCTCAAAGGGTTCCCTAATTAGTTTTGCAGATTCCCCCTGTAATCTCCCCAACTCCTCAGCCTGCCTATTTATAATCTTTAGGTTTTCTTCACAGATAGAAAAAAAGAGCTGAAGACCCATAATATAGCTCTCTTTTACAAGCCCTGTAAGCTCTCTGCCCATGTCCACATAGTCTCTGACCCTTAGTTTTGCTCTTTCAGTCACTTTCTCTCTTATTTCCTCAATTCCTTCAATCTTTAATTCCTTTTTTAATTCTTCCATGGTGCCCTGCCTCCTTTTCTTCTCCATAATTTTCTTCTCCTTTAGATTTATCTCACTTATAGAGAGACTAAACATGAGAAATAAATTTGATATGAAAGGAATGTTAAAATTCAGTTAAGAGCAAAAGCGGGCATATTGTAATAAAATATACAAAATATAAAATAAATGGGTGGATATCCGATGACAGACAAGGTAATAGCCATAGTAGATGACGAAGAGGATATTTTAGAACTCGTGAGCCATCACCTAAAGAGGGACGGATTTAAGGTTAAAGGATTCTATAATGGAAGGGATTTTCTTTTATATACAAATACCCTACTTCCCGACCTCGTAATACTCGATATAATGCTTCCCGGGGCAGATGGACTTGAGATATGTAGGATTCTAAAAAATAATAGCCGTACCTCATCGCTCCCCATAATCATGCTTACCGCAAAGGGGACGGAGGCCGATATTGTCGTTGGACTTGAACTCGGCGCAGATGACTATATAGTGAAGCCCTTTAGCCCGCGAGAGCTCATAGCAAGGGTAAAAAATATACTGAGACGAGTAGGTAAGGAACAGGATAAGGAAAAACCCATAAGAATTGGCCCCCTTTCTATAGATTCTGAAAAGTTTGAAGTCACGGTTGACGGCAAGCAAATAGAGCTTACAACAACGGAGTTCAAAATCCTTGAGGTACTTGCAGAAGGCAGAGGAAAGGTATTTACACGGGACCAACTGCTCAAGAAGAAAAGAATTTGGGGAGATGAAAAACTCGTCTACGATAGAACCATTGATGTTCATATAAAGAACCTGAGGGAAAAACTCGGCAAAGCTGGAGGTATGGTAAAGACAATTCGCGGTATAGGCTATAAGATAGAGGAATAGAGCAAAAAGATTTGAAAACACTCTGGAAACAGTTCCTTCTTAATTTCTTAATCATCTCCTTAATCCTGTTTTTATTCACCATATTTATAATCAGCGAACTTAAAAATTACGATGAATCGCTTACAGAACAAAGGCTGTTTAATACGACAAATCTCCTCTGTGAGATCCTTAAAATCCCCATTGTTGAAGGTAAAAAGGAAGAGATAAAATCCATTGTCCCAGAACTCGGTAAAAAAATCGGAGTAAGGATCACTGTAATTGACAAAGACGGGATTGTCATTGGCGACTCAGAGCACGACCCTGCCACCATGGAAAACCATGCGGGAAGACCAGAGGTGAGAGAAGCAATCTCAAAAGGGGTTGGAAAAAGCAGGCGCTATAGTACAACCATTAAGAAAGACCTGTTTTACGTTGCAGTTCCATTAAAGGATGAAAAAGATGAAACCAAAGCGATAGTTCGAACAGCACTCCCGCTTAGTTTTATTGAAAAGGCGTTTTCCTCAATAAAATCAAAGATAATCTACATAGGACTCATTTTAACCATCTTTGCGTTTCTCCTCTCACTTGCGTCATCGAGGGCCATTACAAGGCCGCTTGATAAAATCATTGCGGTATCCGAAGAGATCGCAAAAGGGAATTTTAATGTAAATATTCCAATTGCAGATAAAGGAGAAATCGGAAAGGTCAATCTCGCTTTAATCAGAATGGCTGAGAAACTAGATGAGCTATTTAAAGAGGTATCACTTGAGAAGAATCAACTCGAGGCCGTCCTAAGTGCAATGAGTGAAGGCGTGATGGTCATAGGGGGCAATGGTAAAGTCGTTCTTATAAACAGGGCCTTAAAGGATATGTTCAGTATAAGAGATGTTTCTCTTGGAAGATCTTACTGGGAGGTTTTAAGAAATATAGAGATTGCCGAATTGGTAGAGGACACGCTCAAAAGTAGAAAGGCTGAGAAAAAAGAGATTTCGCTCCTCTATCCTATTGAAAAATATTATCTGGCAAGCTGTATCCCTCTAAATTCCTCAGAGGAGGGAGCAATAGTGGTGATGTTTGACATTACTGAGTTTAAAAGGCTCGAGAAAATAAAGGCCGATTTTGTTGCAAATGTGTCTCATGAACTCAGAACCCCGCTTACTGCAATAAAGGGCTACATTGAAACCCTAGAGTCAGAAGCATATGAAAACTCAGAGGAGAGGAGTCACTTTCTCAACATAATAAAGAGGCATACCGATAGGCTGATAAATATAGTGTCCGACCTCCTTGTGCTCTCTGAGATCGAGAGAAAAGAGGTTTTATGGGAAGAGGAATCCAAAACCGTCTTCGAAGAAATCGATTTTAAACAAATAGTATCCTCATCACTTGAGGCAATAAAGAGCAAAATAGAAGAAAAGAACCTCCGGGTTTCTCTTGATATAAAAGAGGGCTTGCCACCATATAGAGGCGATGGATTTCTTTTAGAGCAGATGCTTATAAACCTAATAGACAATGCTGCGAAATATACACCAGAAGGGGGAACCATCGGGGTTGAGATTTCTAAATCCGATTCGCGGTTTATAATAGAGGTTTTCGACACTGGAATCGGAATTCCAAAAGAGCATCTGCCTAGAATCTTTGAGCGCTTCTATAGAGTAGACAGGACGCGCTCAAGGAAACTCGGCGGCACCGGGCTTGGCCTCAGCATCGTAAAACACATTGTAATTATGCACGGCGGAAAGATTGAGGTTCAAAGTGAGGTTGGAAAAGGAAGCAGGTTTATAATTACACTACCCGCACAGGCAACTGGATTTATCTAAAAGTTGAATCATTCAAATATTCGGTTGGAATAAACCCCAAACCCTGATTATTTGATTAATCATATCTTAATAAAAACTTAATCCCTCTTTCACCTACTTTCTGTAGATTGTAGCAAAACACAACTTCAAGGAGGAGAAGGAAATGAAATCCAAAGGAATTGCAATGAGAATCAAATCATTGCTATTTATAGCAACTCTGTGCTCTATGGCCCTTAGCACAGAGCTAAATTCAGCCTATGGGGCTACTACTCCAATAAAGTACCTGGTAATTATCTTCCAGGAAAATGTCTCATTTGATCACTACTTTGCGACCTACCCAAATGCTGCCAATCCGCCCAAGGAGCCTCGCTTCAAGCCACTTCCTAATACACCGTCAGTAAACGGATTAACCGGTGCCCTGCTTACGGATAATCCGAATTCAGCCCCTCCATTCCGTCTTGACCGCTCAGAGGCTGCAACCTGCGATCAAGACCACGACTACACAGCCGAGCAACAGGCCTTTCACGCCGGACTTATGGATAAGTTCGTTGAGTTTACAGGCTCAACCGATCCCGGCTGTGACCCAAATCAAGTGATGGGCTACTTCGACGGCAACACAGTTACCGCACTGTGGAACTACGCACAAAACTTTGCAATGAGCGATAACTTCTACGGCACTACCTTTGGACCGTCAACCCCAGGTGCCCTCAACCTTATCTCCGGTCAGACACATGGGGCTACAGCCGGCCCTGGAACCACAATCAATACACTTCAAATGGATGGAGACATTACAGGGTGTGATCAGAATCAGGTGTGCACGGTGATTGGCGATCCCCAGCCAGCCTTTGACGACTGCTCCACTCGCGAGACAGTACAGATGTCTGGCAAGAACATTGGTGACCTACTGAACTCAAAAGGGATCAGATGGGGCTGGTTCCAGGGTGGTTTTAGACCCACCAGTGTAAATAACGGTAAAGCCGTCTGCGGTGCGTCCCATATAGGGAGCAATGGAAAACCAAAGGGGGATTATATCCCACACCATGAACCATTTCAGTACTACCAATCAACGGCAAACCCGCATCACCTGCCCCCAAGCTCAGTAGCTATGATTGGACTCACAGATCAGGCAAATCATCAATACGACCTGAGCGACTTCTGGGCCGCAGCCAATGCCGGTAATCTGCCAGCCGTTAGCTTTCTTAAGGCCCCAGGGTATCAAGACGGACATGCTGGATACTCAGATCCCCTTGCTGAGCAGAGCTTCTTGGTAAATACCATTAATCAACTACAAACCCTTCCACAGTGGAAGAACATGGCAATTATCATTACCTATGATGACTCGGATGGTTGGTATGATCACGCGATGCCACCCATTGTCAACCAGTCAAACACAGGGGCCGATTCACTTACCGGAACCGGTGAATGCGGTCAATCTACACAAGGAGCATACCAAGGCCGATGCGGTTATGGTCCACGCCTACCATTATTAATCATATCGCCCTTTGCCAAAGCCAACTTTGTGGATCACACCATTACCGACCAGTCTTCAATATTGAAATTTATTGAAGATAACTGGAACTTAGGTCGAATTGGCAACCAGTCATTCGATGAAAAGGCCGGTTCGTTGCTGAACATGTTCGACTTCACTCAAGGCAACCCAAGCCGTCGCCTTATTCTCGATCCCGTAACCGGCCAGCCCATTCACTGAAAAATATCACCTCCTCCCTCTAATAGAGGAGG
>CAYMEO010000001.1:0-81020 GCA_964389705.1 uncultured Spirochaetia bacterium | reverse complement strand
GCCTCCGCTTTCAAACCAAGTATCTTCTAACGCGATCTTAACATTCCTTTAATACCCAATTAACAAACCCGGCTTAGAATAATCATATGAAAATCCTGGTACTCTCAGACATCCATGCAAACTGGTACGCATTAGAGGCCATACTGGCAAACGAAAGCTACGATACACTCATCTTCCTTGGGGACGCCGTAGACTTTGGACCCAATCCAAAAGAGTGTGTAAGGTTCCTTATGAATTCATCCTCAGGCCGATTCCACGGCGTAAGGGGAGATCACGACCACGCCCTCGCATATGGCATCAACTGCGTGTGTTCTCAAGAACTGAGGGAACTCTCTACGAGAACCAGAGAATGGGGAGAAGGCTTTATAACAGGCAAGGAGGTGGGATTCCTAAGAAGGCTTCCCTTTGATAGCGGTATTACCCTGGATGGATTGAAATTATATCTGGCTCATGGCTCGCCCAATGATAGACTCTATAAGAATATAATCTCCGAAACAGGAGAGTTTGAAATTCCAGATGAATTCGGTAACCCAGACTTTATACTCGTTGGCCACTCTCATAAGCCATATATCAAACAATTGGGCAGAACAACAATTCTAAATCCAGGCTCTGTGGGGCAGCCAAGAGATTTTAATCCGAGGGCCTCTTATGCCGTTATACAAGATGGAGAGGCAACCATAAAGAGGATCAAATATGACATTGAAAGGACGGTGAAGGATCTAGAAAAAAGCTCACTGCCGAAAGATGTCATAAAAGAGCTCGTATCTATACTTGTAATTGGAGGCATGATAAAAAAGGATGAAATGTATTATTGTTAGAAGAGAGTTTTATCTAGACAAGAATTTTCGAAACTATATTTATACCAAATACGGGAAAGGAGAAAAGAGACGCACAAACCTTTTGCAAAAAGCATTAACGAAGTTAAATAGGCTAATTCAACGCCATAGATACGGCTTGCATATAGTCGGATAGAATTAAATCTATCTCCACTTTCCACTTTTCATAGAAGCAATCAATTCAATGGAGTCAATACGAGGATTTTGTGGCTCTATGCCTATCAGTGATTAAGCTATCTTAACCAACTTTCCTTTATTTCTAAACCCGTCTTCAGAAGAGTCTAGAGCGGAGAATAGCCCTTGCCAAAGAGGTTCCAACACAACACCACAGTCTCTAATATCCCGAAAATAACTCCCCGGATTGTCCTGCCATACCATAAACCTATGTAATATAGCCCTAAGCCTCGCCTTTACATCAGGTGAATTAAAATCCCATTTGAAATATCCCCCCAGTGGAAAAAATATCTTCATGAAAAAGAGTTGTTTTATCACCTCATGCTCCCCTATCCCATATGGTTCAAACCATCCTGTTCTGACCCAGCTATATCCTCTACCGAATGTTTGAGCCATTGTGCCTTTAAGTCCCAATCTCTCTGCGGCCTTTGATGCAAGATATGTAAAGACACAAGCAGCCTCTTGTGTAAGGTATCCATAAGTCGGGAGCTTGTTATCCATCCTTATAAAGTTCCTAACCAGAATCAAACCCTCAGATACTAAAATAGAGTCAATCCTACCCCTCTCATGGTTCTTAGAGTGAAATTCCCCTATATCGCCACAGGCCCCTAGTGATGATTTGATATTTGCCCATTCCCTTTTTGCTATTTGAAGCGCTCTATGTATCTCTTCCATTCTCCTTACTCCTTGTATATCCAAGAACTCTTATTAAAAGGCTAACAAAGAAAAATCAAAATGACATGAAAAAAACATTAAGATTTGGTTAAGTATGAATGATATTAAACTCATTGATTTCAGCTAAGCGTTTTATTGAATTTTAATAATTCCTTAACATTCACTTAATATTTAAGAGATAAGATATTGAAAATTATTGATTACATAGGAGATATAAATGGATCAAAATGGAAGGAGAAGCCTAGTGGATTTAGAGAAAAGAATCAGTGACATGAAAAGGAGATACTCTAAGTTCCTTGAAGAAAGGGAAAAAAGGAGAAAAAGAGAGCAGGACGTCCATTTTACCAAGAAGGACCAACAAGTTCTAATAAAATCCTTTGTCATTGCTGGTATAATAGAGCAGGGTATAAGGAAGATATTTATATAAGTGTTATAAGAACACGACTCCAATAAAGAAAATACACCTTATTTTTGCCATCTTCTTTAATAAGGCATTTGATTTAATCAGCTAATTTTTTCATAATACCATACTTATCTATTGATATGCACGGGAGCAAGGGGTCCTGAGGTTATTGAACGACACCTCGAAATTATACGAGAAAAAGGGCTTTAGATACCTCAACCCCACTTAGAAAGCGAATATGTGCAAGTGTAATAGGACTAATCAGCCAATTATACGCTCTAATCGGCATATAATCTTACTGGGGCACATCATCTTACTATCAGCACTGATCTTTGGTTGTGTGTCGGCATCTGGTATTCATACGAATCATCATACAGATACACTGGGCGGTAATCAATTATGTGAGAATCAGCATCTGGCCGGAGAAATCTTTGTCAAGACAGAGCTATTTTTCGGTTTATCAAAACCAGACGGATCAATGGTAACAGATGAGGAATTTGAGCGATTTCTCGAACATGAGGTTACTCCCCGTTTTCCAGACGGGTTGACTCTATTGGTCGGCACAGGTCAATTCAAAAACTCAAAGGGAGAAATAATTCGAGAGAAATCAAGGCTGCTTATTTTGTTCTACCCTTTTGGGGAGAACAGAAGTAATGATCAGATTGAACAGATTAGAAACGTTTACAAGGGCATATTTGGACAAGAGTCCGTGATTCGCGCCGATAGCCTATCGTGCGTATCTTTCTGAGTTTTTCTATGGAGAAGAAACGTGACACAGCAACCTATTCAGTTCTGGTTTGAGTTTGCAAGCACATACTCATATCTCTCTGCAATGCGGATTGAGGGCATGGCAAAAGACGCAGGTGTACCGATTGATTGGAAGCCTTTTCTCCTAGGCCCCATATTCCGCAGTCAGGGATGGGACACATCTCCGTTTAACATTTATCCGGCAAAGGGCCGATATATGTGGCGCGATATGGAGCGCCTATGTATGAAGTATGGGATTCCGTTTAAGAGGCCGACTAAATTTCCGAGAAATGGAGTTCTTGCTGCGAGGGTCGCGTGTATTGGGGCATCTGAGGAGTGGTGTCCGAAGTTTACCAAGGCCGTATTCCGCGCCAACTTTGCAGAGGATAGAGATATTTCAGATCCTGTAATTATATCCAGAATCCTCGAATCGCTCGGTCTAGATGGACACCAAATGATTAGGCGGGTAGAGCTGCCTGAGAACAAGGGATTACTTCGCAATCAGACTGAGAGGGCTATTGCCCTTGGAATCTTCGGGGCACCGACATTCGTCGTAGGCACTGAGATTTTTTGGGGAAACGACCGCTTAGAAGATGCGATTGATTGGCATAAAAGGCAAATACAAAATTCTCAGGTCCCATTGATTTAAGGCCTTTCAACAAAGCTATATTATTTAACCACCTGTACCCCTCTCCAAAACCCAATATAATTCTTTATGTGTTTTGCCGCTTCCTTGGGTTCTGGGTAATACCAGGCAGCATCCTTATTAACCTCGCCATTAACTACAATGTCATAATAACTGGCCACTCCCTTCCACGAACATGTAGTATGGGTTTTGCTCTCCCGAAAGTACTCCTTTTTAATACTCCCAGGCGGAAAGTAATGATTCCCCTCTACCACAATGGTATCATCGCTCTCTGCCAGAACCACGCCGTGCCAAATAGCCCTCATGTTCATACTCCTTAAATATTTTAGTATGCCAAAACGATCCGCTCATTTCCACACAGAATACGCTCGAAATAAGGCCCTATTTCTATTAGAATATAAGTCCCCGAAGTTAGTAGGTAAAAGAATGTGTAAAGTCCTTCCCTCAAAGAACGACCCTAAGGTAATCTTTGGCTGGTGCATGTATGACTGGGCAGGAGCAGCATATATTACCACAGTTGCAGTAGGTCTACTCCCTGCATATTTTGCCTCTATTGTCGTAGGTCCGAATGGCATAACCATTCGGGGGATTACGTACAGCGCGACCACGCTTTGGGGATTTGCCGTAGGAGGGGCAGCCCTCATTATATTTCTCCTTGCTCCTATCTTAGGGGCAATAGCCGACTTTACAGGGGCAAAAAAGCGATTTTTGCTCCTTTTCGCATACGCAGGCTCCCTTTTTACCGTTCTCCTCTATTTCTCAAAGGCAGAAGATGTCTGGAGAACCCTAATCCTTTTTTTTATAGCCCAGTTGTGCTTCATAGGGGCAAACGTCTTCTACGATGCATTTCTTCCACAGATTGCAACACCCGACAAAATGGATACAGTCTCAGGAAAGGGATTCTCTTATGGCTACTTGGGCGGAGGGATTAATTTTGCTATCACACTGGGACTTATTGCAGGGCACAGCAAATTCGGAATCTCACAATCACAGGCCGTAAGGATAGGGATTCTAGGGGCGGGGCTCTGGTGGGCGGGATTCACGTTATTCGCGGCAAAGAACCTATTTGAGATCCCAAGTGCAAATACACTGCCTGAACGGTATAAAAACTGGCATTTCCCTCCCGCAGCATACGCCGCTGTGGGCATCTCACAACTCATCAGAACCGCAAAACGCGTCCGGAGATTTAGATACCTCGTTCTTTTTCTCATCGCCTACACCCTATACAATGATGGCATACAGACGGTAATTAATATGGCGACGATCTACGGGAAAGAAGAGCTCAGGCTCTCTACAACTGCACTCCTCATAACACTGCTTACTATACAGGCAGTCGCCTCAGTCGGAGCCCTTATGTTCAGTCGTTTCGCAAATCTCGTCGGCACCAAAAGGGCGGTTATGATAGCACTTGTGCCCTGGTGTCTGGTCGTAATATACGCCTATTTCATAAACACAGCTCTACAATTCTTTACCGCAGGCATTATGGTGGGGGTCGTCTTGGGCGGGTCTCAGGCCTTGAGCCGCTCATTCTATGGTTCAATGATCCCTGAAGAGGCAAGCGCCGAGTTCTATGGGTTTTATACAGTCTTTAGCAAGTTCTCGGCAATCTGCGGCCCCTTTGTGTTCGCCATTGTCCGTCAAACAACTGGCAATGCGAGAAACTCGATTCTCTCAATCATAGTGTTTTTTATACTTGGGCTTATTCTTCTATACTTCGTTGATGAAGACAAGGCGCGCGAGGCAAGGCTCTCAAGAACATTCTTAGAGGATAGGAATTCCCGTGCCTCTTATATAAAAAACCCCTAGCGTATATCAAATCTGGATAAACAGCACATATGTAGCGAAGAATCACTCAAATCCATTTGAATTACCAATTTTTGTTAGTTAACTGGTCAGTTTTACAATAAATGTTATCACTGTTTAACTCAGGATCTAAAAAAAATGAATTAACCAATGTTTTTAGATACTTACGCTCTTATATCGGCCCGTCGTCTTTATGGCACGCATCTTGCGAAATAGCATAAAAACAAAACTTAATAAAAGGACAGTACGTGAAGATACTCATTGTTGATGACTCACCAGACAGTCAACTCCTGATTAAATCCATTCTGGAATATGCCGGATACAAGGATTTATTAACTGCCAATTCAGCCCTTGAGGCCTTTAAGCGATTGGGAATGGACAGTAATGCAACTGTCTCTACAGATATAGATTTAATTTTGATGGATATAGTAATGCCAGAGATGGATGGTATTGAGGCGTGCCGCTTGATTAAATCCTTTGAATACCTCAGGGATATTCCCATCATCATAGTGACAGCTACAGCAAAGGACTTGCAGATGGCGTTTGCTGCTGGAGCCACTGATTATATTACCAAGCCACTAAATAAAGTAGAGCTCTTGGCTCGGGTGTCTTCAGCCTTGAGGCTAAAGCGCGAGATAGACAATCGTAAGGCACGCGAGCAGGAGTTAATGAAATTGACACAACAACTCGAAGAATTAAATCAGATGTTACAACGCCTGTCCTCATTAGACGGACTGACCGGTATTGCTAACCGTCGTCATTTTGATCTAATTCTAAAGCAAGAATGGAGGCGTGCCCTACGAGATGCAACCCCCCTGTCTTTGATACTTATAGATGTCGATTTCTTTAAGGCCTACAACGATACATACGGCCATCAAATGGGAGATGACTGCCTAAAAAGGGTAGCAAATTCGTTAAAGGGTGTGTTGAAACGGCCTACGGATTTGATAGCGCGCTATGGGGGTGAAGAATTCGTGGTCCTACTACCAAAGACAGATGTAGGGGGAGCAATTGCACTGGCAGAGGAGATGCGCGCTGGGGTCGAAGCATTGGGGATTACGCATGCCCGTTCTCAAGCCACAGACCGGGTTACCATCAGCCTAGGGGTCGCCACAGTTACTCCTAATCCGGACTCATCCCATGCCGAGTTGATTGCCGAGGCTGACCATGCCCTTTATCAAGCAAAGCAAGAGGGCCGTAATCGAGTAAAAAGTTCTTCTAGCATAGTAATACAAGATAAATCTCTAGTTAATGAGATAAGGTTATGCAAATTGAGCAATTAATGTGGAATACAAAAAACGGATGGCAGAAAACACTACAAGCCAGTAACAGGGATATAAATCCACAACTAGCGCTCTTTTTTGGCGAGTCAAGTGCACTCGAATCCGGCAAATGCTATTTTGATCTCAGAGACCTCTATCCCAATGCCCATATTATCGGCTGTACCAGTGCGGCTGAGATCATAGGAGAGGGCGTTTATGATGGAAGCGTTGTAGTCAGTGCGGTTGATTTTGAAAATACCCCTATATCCATAGCCTCCATCTCGATCAGCACAATGGCGGATTCATTTAGGGCCGGGGCTCAATTGGGTAAGGAATTGAAACGCCCAGGGCTGCGTGCAGCCCTGGTTATTTCAGAGGGTATAAGAGTAAACGGAAGTGAATTGGTTCGCGGTATTGTCAGCACTGTCGGAGATAATATACCCGTCACGGGTGGGCTTGCTGGAGATGGAACCCGTTTTCAAATGACACGTGTTGGTTGTGATTCAAAACCCGAGCCAGGGCGTATCGCGGGTATTGGATTCTATGGACCCGCTATCACCATTGGCTACGGCTCAGCAAGTGGTTGGGACCCATTCGGACCGGAAAGACACATTACACGGTCTAAAGGGAATATACTGTATGAGCTAGATGGTAAGCCCGCCCTCGAATTATATAAAAGATACCTGGGCGAGGAGGCTGATAACCTTCCTGCAAGCGCACTCCTCTTTCCACTTATGGTATATCCAGCAAATAACAAAGGCAGCGGTATAGTACGCAGTGTCTTATCAGTTAGCGAAGATGACCAAAGCATGACATTTGCCGGGGATATTCCTCAGGGTTATACGGCACAGCTTATGAGGGCGAATTTCGACTGTTTGATTGACGGTGCCGAGGCAGCGGCAAAAATCGCACGTGAGAGAAACAAAGGCAATGAAGCCAAGCTGGCGATTTTAATCAGTTGTGTAGGGCGTAAGATGGTCCTCGGTCAGCGCATCGCCGATGAGGTCGAGGCAGTACATGAAATATTGGGACACGATGTTGCTCAGATTGGTTTTTACTCTTATGGAGGAATCTCGCCACATGTGTCTACGGGGATTTGTGAATTGCATAACCAAACCATGACAATAACCCTAATTTCAGAGTGATAATGATGCACAGGCTACTCGAAAGACAGTTAAAAAAGGCTTTACGTTCTTCACATGATGGCAAGGTTGATTACGACACCTTGATTGAGATGGTCAATGCAACATATGAAGAATTTGACAAGGAACGACGGCTGACCGACCGTTCGATGAAGCTTGCGTCCGAGGAGCTTCTAGAACTTACTCAGAGAATTCAAAAGCAGAACGAAGCCCGGCTCCAAGCAATCATGGATAATGTGATAGACGGTATCATCACCATAAATGAAAATGGTACTATTGAATCATTCAATCAAGCGGCAGAACGTATTTTCGGCTACAGAGAAAGCGACATTATAGGTCATGATATAGATATGTTGATACCCGACCTAGGTAAAGATATGTGCAATTATACAAGTACAAGACAAAATATTAGACATGAGGTTAGGGGAAAGCGTAAAGACGGCTCAACCTTCCCTATGGATCTAGCTGTAAGTGAGATGCGACTGGACGAAAAACGTATCCTTATCGGTGTTGTGCGTGATATTACTGAACACAAGCGGGCGGAGGCGGAGCTTGTTCGATTGGCTTCCTTTCCCGAGAAGAATCCCAACCCGGTTATCGAAATAGACCTCTTCGGTAATGCCACTTATTTAAACCCTGTCGCACAGAGGCAATTTCCAGACCTATATTCACTTGGGCTTAAGCATCCGGTCCTAAAGGATATTAGTCCAATCATTGCTGCATTCCAGAAAGGGGAATACGAATCTCTGACTCGCGAGATTGATTTAGGCAATACAGTATATGAACAAAAAATATGGTACGCCTCTGAGCACAAACTCGTACGAATCTACCTATCTGACATCACTGGGCGTAAGCGGACACAGCAAGTCCTCAGAGAAAGCCTTATCCAGTTATCCAGAAAGAACCGCTACGAGACGATCATAAGCACTGTAACCAGGAGTGTTCATCAGTCAATTAATCTGCAAGACGTTCTTGAAAATGCCGTTGAAGCAATGAGTAAAAATATAGATGGGGTGGACTATATTGCGATCTACCTAGTCGAAGGAGAAGAAGCGGTTATAAGATCCTATAGAGGCTTCGCCAATCAGTATATTGAGAGGGCAGGAAGGATACCGTATCCCAAAGGCTTTACCTGGAAGACAATTATAGAGGGAAAGCCCAGGTACTGTGCGGATGTAGACCAGGACACGGCCATAGGACCTGCAGGAAGAGAAGCAGGGATAAAGAGCTATTTATCCATGCCTATTCGCTTCCAAGACAAAACAATAGGGGCTATAAACATAAGCTCTTTTCAAAAAGATGCCTTTGATGAAGAGGACTTAAGGCTATTGGGAATCGTAGCACAGCAAATAGAGGTGGCAATTAATAATGCAAAGCAGGCAGAGGCACTTCAAGCCAGTACAGAATCCCTACGCCGACTCTCGTCTAGCCTAGAAAAGAAAAACCGAGATCTCACCCTGCTATATGAACTAGGTCGGATCGTTCACATTGGTACGGAAATTGAAACGGTTGTACATCAGGCACTCGATCATGTTCTGAAAGCACTCGATTATATTGATCTGTTCTGGCTATACCTAGTAGAGAAGGACGAGGCGGTGCTAAAGGCCCATCACGGCCTCAATGAGGAGTATCTGAGACGAGCCAGTCGCATTCCAAAAGGACGGGGAATAACCTGGAAGGTTATTGAATCGGGAGAGATATTACACATTCCGGACGTGCAAAAGGACTTATCCCTTGGGCCTGCGGGGCGAATGCTCAATTATCATCCTTTGCTTGGTATTCCAATCATAGTAGAAGGAAAGGCCATCGGGGCCTTACTCTTTGGCAGCCGACGTGAGACCCCTTTCAATCAAGAGGAAATTGATATGCTCAGTAGAATCGGTTTGGAAATAACCACCGCCATCTCCAAATTAGAGGTGATCCGCAGACTCAAAGAGTTGGATCGGATGAAATCAGAGTTCCTAGCCAATATGAGTCATGAGATCCGCACGCCGCTTAACGCCATAATTGGCATGACAGAGTTAATTCTGGATACGGAGCTGACACTCGAACAGAGGGAGTCTCTTAAAGTGGTTCAGTCTTCCTCTGAAGCCCTTCTTGGTGTGATAAATGACATACTCGATTTCTCAAAGATTGAAGCAGGGCAGGTGGAAATAGAGGAGGTCGCATTTAATCTCAGGGAATTGGTAGAGGGTGTAGCAGAGATATTGGGTGTTCGCGCACATAACAAGGGACTTGAAATGACGTGTTATATGGAGCCGGAGGTACCCAATTGGGTCATAGGTGACCCGACTCGGATAAGACAGGTATTAGTAAACCTTTTGGGAAATGCCATCAAATTTACAGAGAAAGGAGAGGTATCTGTCAAGGTAGAAAGAATAGAGTCGGATGACAAGGATAAAGCGGGACTCCATTTTATAGTATCAGACACAGGTATAGGGATTTCTAAGGAGAATCAAACGAAGATATTTAATAAGTTTTCACAGGTAGATAGCTCTGTCACACGGAGGTTTGGAGGGACAGGACTGGGACTGAGCATATCAAGGTCACTAGTTGAACTAATGGGAGGTAAAATATGGGTAGAGAGTGAAGAGGGCAAGGGGGCAACATTCCATTTCAGTTTATTTCTAAAGCCTGAGAAAAGAGAAGAGGAAAGAGAGAAAAAGGAGGAGTTTAGCTATCCGGATTTCAAAGATATATCGATTTTGATAGTAGATGATAACAGAAACAACAGGGTTGTATTACAGAAGATACTGAGCACATGGGGATTTAATGTAAAAGAGGCAGAAAGTGGTATAAAGGCACTTGAGTATTTGATGAGTAAAGACAACAGGGTTAATTTAGTGATATTGGATCATCAAATGCCTGGAATGGACGGGGTAGAATTAGCACGGTCTATAAGAAGAGAGCAGAGCCTCAGGGATATAAAGATGATTATGCTCTCATCCTGGGGAGCACTGAAATCAGATGTGATAAAGGGGTTAGATATCTCAGAATCAATAGCCAAACCCGTGAAGCAATCGAGGCTCTTTGATGTGTTGATGGGTGCGTTGCGTTCTCGTAAAGAGAAAGGAGTTAGTGCTGATACGATAAAGTCTGTAGAGACAATCGGGAAGAGGGGGTTGAGGATACTGCTAGTAGAAGACAACATAGATAATCAGAACCTAGGAAAGAAGCTACTTGAGAATGCGGGTTATGATGTGGACATAGCAGAAAATGGAGAGGTAGCAGTGGAGTCGGCTCGCAAGTCTCACTATGATTTAATCCTGATGGATGTACAGATGCCAGTGATGGATGGGTTTAGTGCAACAAAAGAGATAAGGATATGGGAGAGGCAGCATAGCTTAAAACACACTCCGATAATAGCCCTTACTGCACATGCTATGGAGGGGTATCGTAATAAATGTATCGAGAATGAGATGGATGACTACATCACTAAGCCACTAAAGAAAAAGATACTACTCGAGACAGTTGAGAAGTGGGTAGGCACTAGATCCACTATTTTGGTAGAAGAAACGATAAGAACAAGAACCGAGCCGTCAGGGCAGTGAACCAAAATCTGGGGGGTAAGACGTGGAAAAAATAAGAATTTTGGTAATCGAAGATGATAAGGTTGACCAGATGGCCTTCAAGCGTATTGTCAAAGACGAGGGTCTCTCATATGACTATGACATAGCTGGATCCGTTTCAGAGACTAAGAAAATCCTACATTCTAAAAGATTCGATATTGTAATTACAGACTACATGCTGGGTGATGGCACGGCATTTGACATCTTCGACTTAATAAAAGACACCCCAATTATTATTGTCACTGGAAGTGGCGATGAGGAGATTGCCGTTAAGGCTATGAAAAGAGGTGCCTATGACTATCTCATAAAAGACCAGGAGCGCAACTATCTCAAAGTTCTGCCTATAACCGTAGAGAGTGCGATTAAACACAAAGGAGCAGAGAAACAATTTAGAATGCTATCCCATGCAATTATGAGTATTAACGATAGTGTTTATATAACGGATATGGATAACAGAATTATCTTTGTTAATAAGGCGTTTTGCAAAACCTATGGATATGAGGAAGGAGATATCCTGGGCAGAGATAGCAATGTTCTTGGAGAAGTCGGTCTGAAAGATGAATTTTACCACAGACGCAAAGACGGAAATACATTTCCGGTTTCTCTCTCTAGATCGACCATTAAAGACGAAGCTGGAAATGAGGTTGCCGTTATTGGAGTAGTCCGTGACATCACCGAGCAAAAGCGGGCAGAGGAAGAATTAAAAAAGGCTAAAGAGGCAGCCGAGGTCGCCAATAGCGCCAAGAGCCAATTCCTTGCCGTTATGAGCCATGAAATTCGCACTCCTATGAATGCCATAATCGGTATGGCTGATCTTCTCTGGGAAACTAATCTGACACCGGAACAGCGTGAATATGTCCGTATCTTCAGGAAAGCGGGAGATACCCTTCTCAATCTAATCAATGACCTACTTGACCTTTCCAAAGTGGAGGCTGGTCGCCTTGAACTGGAGAACATTGGCTTTGATCTTTGTGAACTCATTGAAAAAACCGTTGAAATCTTGGCTGTGCGAGCCCATGAAAAGGACATTGAACTTAACTCCTATATATCGCCCGATGTGCCGACTAACCTAGTTGGTGACCCAAACCGCCTGCGTCAGATTCTTATTAACCTTGTGGGAAATGCTATCAAGTTTACAGAAGAAGGCGAAGTGGTACTACGCGTTGAAAATAATAATGAAACTAAAGATGGGGTCTGCCTTCTATTCTCGATTCGAGACACGGGAATCGGCATTCCTTCAGAAAGGCTAAGCGTTATATTTGATAATTTCACCCAAGTTGACTCCTCAATCACACGCAAGTACGGTGGAACTGGGCTTGGACTAAGCATATCTAGGAGATTAGTCGAGTTAATGAAAGGATCCATCTGGGTTGAAAGTAGATTCGGTGAGGGAAGCACATTCTACTTTACAGCCCAATTTGGAATTCAATCTGAACCCAAGCCTATATCTCCTCCCCCACCGGCGGATTTAAAGGGACTAAGGACACTAGTGGTAGATGACAACGCCACAAACCGCTTCATTCTGAGAGAGATGCTGTCTGGATGGGGTGCCCTAGTGACGGAGGCTGAAAGCGGTGAGCAGGGGCTTGTTAAACTCAAACAGGCCGAGGAATCAGGGGCGCCTTATAGACTTTTATTATTGGATCGCCGTATGCCTGGCATAGATGGATTTGAATTAGCAGAATATATTAAGAAAGACCTGGGAACTACGGGTATGACCATATTGATGCTTACATCCGATAATCGGCAAAATGATATTAAACGCTGCCAGGAGTTAGGCATCTCAGCTTATCTGGTTAAGCCAATCAAGAGGTATGATCTAATCAACACTATATCTGGCGCTATTAATAAAACAGAAGTCACTTCCGAGGAACCACAGATTGTAGAAAAGTCTACCGATTCAGATGGTCAACATGCCCTGCGCATTCTTCTTGCAGAAGACTCAGAAGACAACCGCCTGCTCATTCAGTCATATCTTAAGAATACACCACACCAAATAGACATTGCAGAAAACGGCGAAATAGCAGTCGAGAAGTTCAAAACCGGCAGATATGACATCGTACTTATGGATATGCAGATGCCCGTAATGGATGGCTACACAGCTACACAAACAATTAGAAATTGGGAAAGGGACAGGGGCATAAAACACATCCCAATAGTTGCCCTAACAGCCTATGCACTTAAAGAAGAGATGCAAAAGAGCATTGACGCAGGATGTACAACCCATATTACCAAACCAGTGAAGAAGACGACTCTTATAGAAACCATCCATCAAATAAAACAATTCATGTAGAGACATGAAATCCCATCTTTTCTTGATAGAGACTTATTTAATTGTATAATAAGCACATGAATATTTTGGGCTTATTATTCGTTCTGCTCCTCCTTACGGTAGTGATTCTAACCAAAGACGATATATTTGGAGGAAGAGTAGATACCATCAAGGCATTAATTAGGGGGCTTGGCACGAAGAGAGGCAATATACTAAAAAATAAGGCCTTTATCTCTGTACTATTTTCAATTCTAATTGGCATAACTGCCAGAACGAATCTATTGGATAGAATTGGGATCTTAAATTCCATTGGACTTTCTCCTAATAAAAGGATAGTAATTACCGAAAAACACATGAACGTAACCGACCAGAGCGCCCATTTTCTACTCGGGGCTATTATTGGATACGCATTTGATAGCTGGGCCGCCGCATTCGGTATAGGATGTATGAAAGAGATAAGTGATTTTGTAGACCATTACTACCATCATACCGTAAATCGCCCCCAAATAATCCATGACGGAATAGTAGATCCACTATTTTGGATGCTAGGGGGTTTCGTGGGATACTCTTCTCTTGAAAGGCTTCACCTCTTGTTCAGAAGAAAGGAGAGGGATATAAACAAGGCTGCCAAAATATGGTAAGGATTCCGATTCTCAAACACTGGATCTCAATAAGCACCCTTATTTGACAATCTTTTGTAATTGCTCTGGCGTAAGCATCTTTTTTCCTCCGATATATAGGGCCATTTTCAATTGCATTTACCACAACAGTCGGCTCGTGTCACCCTAAGTACATTTGTTTCTCAGTACAGGCTTCGCAAAGAATTCCAGTATTTAGAGACCCTTCGCAGAGTTTAAATAATTAATATGCTCAGGGTGATAGCATTGGTAAAGCCAAATGAAATCTGACCTAAACAAACTAGGTAGGCAATGAATCTTGCTTGTTGCTATTATATATTAATGGCACACCTCAATAGGAAATTGGCATAAGGATATTTGCAATAGGGCAGTGTCCCTATATAAAATAGAATCATATTCTTCCACTAAAAAGAGACCTTAGAGAATGAAGGTAAGACAGATGGTGATGATATGGGTCATTGTATTTACGTTTCTAATGGATAGTTGTGTCACACCTCAAAAAGAAGTAAGAATCACCGATTTACTTCCAGGTGTTTCTGTATCCGGAGCCTCTATCGTAAGACCCTATGATGAGATAACTAGAATTATAGAGAAGGAGTCATATTATAATCTAGATGTCGAAAGCAAGGAGAAATTGGAAAATTGCTTTGCCAACTACGCCAAAAAGGACATTCCTGTAGAAGAACTTCAGGGAAAGTTGAAAGAGAATTTTATTCTTGCTCGGTGTTTTCCACAGGACAGGTCAGCCGAGTATTACTCCCCAGAAGGATATAGACTCTTTCTCGTTAATATAGACGGAATGTATGGGGGAGTCGGTATACGTATGATTACCAGTTCAAAAGGGGCAATTATTAAGGCCTTTATTCCAGGCTCCCCTGCAGAGAAAGACGGCACGCTACGGATTGATGATGAAATTAGGGCAGTCGGAGAATACGGGAAGCCGCTGCGGTCGGTAGTAGGAGAGTCAAGCGATCAGATCGCGCTCCGTATACGTGGGCCTGTTGGAACAAAGGTAACACTCAATATATGGCGTGGGGGCCAAGAGTTTGGTAATGTCACTCTTATACGCTCTAAGATCGACATAAGACTCGTTGATCACAAGACATATGACAACAACATCGGCTATCTCCGAATATACTCCTTTGAGGGTAACCTAGTAGATGACAGGATTTCCCCTATACTAAAGGAATTTAGGGCAAGGGGAGTAGATAGGATTATCCTTGATCTACGCAACAACCTAGGAGGAAGTGTTAAAGAGGCTGCTAAGTTGATAGGACTTTTTATCAAGGAAAAGAATAAGCCCTTTCTCAGCCTACACCTTAAAGAGGGAAAAGATAGTCTTAAGGAGTTTATATCAACCGGTCGCGGTGAGTATGCAGATTGGAGGGGTGTTGTTCTCGTAAATAAGAACTCAGCCTCTGCAAGCGAGATTGTGGCAGGTGCACTGCAACTCGAGGGCTTTAGACTCATTGGTGAGAGGACTTATGGAAAGGGTAGTGCACAGAGCGTAACCCAACTCAGTAATGGAGGGGGATTTAAACTGACAATAGCCATTTATTACTTTGCCAATGGGAGAAGTCCCGAGGGAGTTGGCTTAACCCCGGATGTGGAGATTAACAACCAGTCAACCCCAATGGCTATGGCTCAGGACGCCCAATTAGATGCGGCAATTCATTATCTTCAAGGTCTTGATTGAAAAGACGGGATTTAGTTCACGACAATAGGGTACTTACGAACGTTATAAATATAAAAATTACAAGGGATAATTGGTGAAACCAAAAAGAAGAGATTTATTATCATCCTCCGCTAGGATTATCACGATATTAATGTTATCCTGTTTAGTAAGTGAGAAAGTGATGTCTGAGACAGTTGAACCAAAGACTATGAAAAAACCAAATCGTCTAATACATGAGAAGAGTCCCTATCTGCTTCAGCACGCATACAATCCGGTGGACTGGTACCCGTGGGGAGAAGAGGCCTTTGAGAAGGCCCGGAAAGAGAATAAACCGATTTTCCTATCTATTGGATACTCAACCTGCCATTGGTGCCATGTAATGGAAAAAGAGTCGTTTGAGGACGAAGAGGTTGCGAGACTTATGAACGACGCCTTTGTCTCAATTAAAGTGGATCGAGAGGAGCGCCCCGATATTGACGGCATATATATGATGGTATGTCAGATGATCTCAAGAGGGGGATGCGGCTGGCCGCTTAATATCGTTATGACCCCGGACAAAAAGCCTTTCTTTGCCGCCACATACATTCCGAAAGAAGACCGTTTTGGACGTGCAGGGATGCTAACCCTTGTGCCGAGGATTAAAGAGGTCTGGACAAAACAGCACAATGAGGTACTCGACTCAGCCAATCAAATTACATCCGCGCTTCAGCAGAGGATGAAGGAATCGCACGGCGGTGAGCTAGATAAATCCACTTTGAAGGCCGCATACGAACAGCTCGCCCATAGTTTTGATAAATATCATGGCGGCTTTGGAGGTGCCCCAAAGTTTCCAACCCCCCATAATTTATCCTTTCTGCTCCGCTATTGGAAGCGAAGCGATAATAAGGAAGCCTTAGATATGGTAGAAAAAACCCTTCAGGCAATGCGACAGGGCGGCATATATGACCACATCGGATTCGGATTTCATCGCTATTCCACAGACGCGGAGTGGTTTTTACCACATTTTGAGAAGATGCTCTACGACCAGGCTATGATCGCGATGGCATACATAGAGGCCTATCAGGCAACTGGGAAAGAGGAATATAAAAAAACGGCGCGCGAGATCTTCACCTATGTTTTGCGTGATATGACCTCACAGGAAGGGGGTTTTTACTCTGCTGAGGATGCAGACAGCGAAGGGGAAGAGGGGAAATTCTATCTCTGGACAGAGGGAGAAATCAGACAGATATTGGGCAAAGACGAGGCGGATTTATTTATCAGGGTCTTCAATGTCGAAAAGGGGGGCAACTTCAGAGAAGAGGCAACCGGCAAAGGGACAGGTAGGAACATTCTATATCTAAGGAGATCACTCCCTGAAATTGCCTCCCAGCTAAAAATATCTGAGTCGGAGCTCGAGTCTCGCCTCGAGACGGCAAGGCAGAAACTCTTTGAGATGCGTGAAAGGCGCGTTCATCCTCATAAGGACGATAAGATCCTTACAGATTGGAACGGCCTTATGATTGCCGCTCTCGCAAAAGGGGCTCAGGTCTTCGGTGAGCCGAGATATGCCGAGGCCGCCCAGCGCGCTGTGGATTTCATATTTAAAAATATGCGGAAGCCCGATGGACGGCTTTTGCATCGATACAGAGACGGTCAGGCAAATATTGAAGGGAATCTAGATGACTATGCCTTTCTAATCTGGGGACTTATCGAACTCTATGAATCTACATTTGATGCCAATTACCTTAAATCAGCCATTGATCTCAATAGTAGTCTGATAAAACACTTCTGGGATAATAAGGGCGGCGGATTTTATTTTACAGCAGATGATAGTGAGAGTCTGATCGTTCGGCAAAAAGAGATATATGATGGCGCTACTCCATCGGGTAACTCCGTTGCGATGTTAAACCTTCTTCGACTGGGACGGATAACGGCAAATCCCGACCTTGAGGAAAAGGCATCGAAAATCGGACACGCATTCTCCAATATGGTCAGGCAATTCCCTGGAGTATTCACTCAACTCATGGTTGCCTTAGATTTCGCATTGGGTCCCTCTTATGAAGTGGTCATTGTCGGCAATTCTCAATCAGAGGACACAAAAGCCATGTTAAACGCCATAGGAAGACAATTTGTGCCCAATAAGGTAGTACTCCTACGCCCAACCGAAAAGGAATCGCCGGATATAACCCGAATTGCAGGGTTCACAAAGAATCAATCGAGCTTGGGCAGCAAAGCTACTGCCTATGTCTGTCTCAACTACGTCTGCAATCTTCCAACTACTGACATAAATAAAATGATTGAGTTGCTTAGCGCAAAAAACCTGTGAGAGCCAAAGAGGTTCTCAACACATAACCCGCTCCCTAAGATGGGATAATATTGATGAGAACAGCCATGAGCGAGACTCATGACCCGATAGATAGATAATAAGGGCTAATGTGGACAACCTTTTCTTAAATCCACCAAGGATTAATAGAAAGACAGCCGATTTATTTATGGATTTAGAATCAGAACCCAAAGAAGATGAAACCCTAGACGGCCCATACGGGCTTAAGATCATACAGAAAAAACACGGATACCGGTATTCTCAGGACTCTCTACAGCTTGTAGATTTCGCCTGTATAAAGAGAAATGACGAAGTGATTGACCTTGGAACAGGCTCCGGTGTTATGGCTCTTATCCTGGCTAAAAGAGGACTAGGAAAGAGGATCGTCGGGGTCGAGATTCAAAGAGAGCTTGCAGAGCTCTCAAGAAGGAATGTGAGACTCAATGGCTTTGAAGAAAAAATCGAGATTGTCGAGGGCGACATAAGAAAGATCGAGTCCCTTTTTCCCCCGGGCTCTTTTGATTATGTTATAACCAATCCTCCATATATAAAAACGAGGTCGGGACTAATAAACCCCGCATCCCAAAGGGCACTGGCAAGACACGAGATTCTATGTGATATGAATGACGTTTTGGAGGCGATGAGGTATCTACTCAAACCCCTAAAGCGGAGTGCCTGTGTCTATCCAGTCCTGAGATTGGGAGAACTCATTATAAGATCTAAGAGAAAACAGCTTGAGCCAAAGAGGGCGCAGTTTGTATATCCAAACCCACATGAAAAAGCGGAACTCGTCATGGTAGAGTTCATAAAAGAGGGAAAGCCGGGGCTTGAGATTCTTCCACCATTATTCTCTACCACCTCGGTCTGATTAATCTGATTTTTACAGCCCTCTTTCCTTTCAACTTAAATCTCTCATCTATCCTCCTCCCTCCAATCCACATAATCTCGCCTCTGCTAGAGAATATAGGGATTCGATTCCTGAAGAACTTAGGGATTTTTTCGTCAATAAAAAACCGCTTCAACTTCTTGGGCGTTTTCATCCCAAGGGGGATAAACCTGTCTCCCGGACAGAAG
The DNA here is from genome assembly GCA_964389705.1 of uncultured Spirochaetia bacterium. Taxonomy (GTDB): domain Bacteria; phylum Desulfobacterota_D; class UBA1144; order Nemesobacterales; family CSP1-2; genus PSLL01. Next base: position 61,802 of record CAYMEO010000001.1, on the reverse strand, counting down.
TTCCTTACAATAATCGGAAATTCAACCGAATCTGCATCAAACACACCGATAAACCTATCATTACCCAAAGATTCTGCCTCAACGATCTCAATCTCACACTCAAATTCAGGAAAATCCCATTTACCGGGGGATAAAATCGCGTATGAGAATTCGCGCCTTAGCTCTGATCCTCGAGTAATCAGAAAAAGGTCATAACCCTTTGCCACTACGATTCCATCAGGAAGAGAGATCTCGCCTGAGGGGGTCTCGGAGAGAAGAAGCCCATCTACGGAATCTATATGGACAAATGAGATCTCTCTTAAATTCCCCTTTATTTTCTCTATCGCCATTCTCAAAAACTCAGACCTCAGCGCCTCTGGAATAAGCCTATAATGAGATATACTGCCAACCATTTCGCCCTCTGTAGACCCAAACACATATTCAAACCAATTCTTTGCCCGACTCCTTATAAAACCCTCTTGAGCCCTGAGTATATCCGCCGTTCTAGAGAGCGCCTCTTTAACCCTTGGGTTGTATTCTTGAAGCCTAGGAATAAGCTCGTGTCTTATTCTATTCCTAAGAAAATCCGTTGCTGTGTTTGTCGAGTCTTCAACCCATTTAATCCCCTTTGCCCTTAGGTAATCTTCGATCTCAGATCTAGGCGTTTCAATCAAGGGCCTTATTATATAGCCTTCGGATACAGGAGGAATCCCTGAGAGCCCCGATGCACCGCTTCCCCTTATGATCCTCATAAGAACGGTCTCAGCCTGGTCATCGAGGGTGTGGGCAGTTGCAATCTTTTGCGCCCTATACTTAGATAGAACCTCTTTAAAGAACCCATATCTGAGGATTCTTGCGGCCTCTTCGAGTGAGAGATTCGAAATCCTTTTAAACTCAGGCGCATTTGCCTCTCTGATTTCAAATGGAAGACTGAGTCGTCTTGCAACCTCTCCCACAAATCTGGCATCCCTTTTTCCCTCTTCAGGCCTTATTCCATGATTTATGTGAGAAACGATGAGCTTGAGATTATATTCCTCGATCTCGGCAAGGATGTAGAGCAGCCCCAGAGAGTCTGCTCCCCCCGAAACCCCAACAACAACCGTCTCACCGGAAGAGAGCATATTAAACCGCTTTATCGTCTTCCTCGCTGATTCTAGTGCCTTCACTTTGATTAGATGCAAGCCCTCCCGAAATTATTATCCTAAACGCCTCTTCAATACTCATTGAAAGCTCCTTAACCTCGTCTTCAGGAATCATAATATAATATCCGCCGGTGGGATTAAAAGCCGTAGGGAGAAATACACCTAAAAGTCTTTTTCCGGACTCTGCCTGCTGTAGAACCCCCGTTACAAACCCTATTGAATATATCCCCTTTCTTGGATATTCAAACATCACGACACGGCTTATGCCCTTAAATCCGGTGCTGAGGAAAAGAGTCTCGATTATCTGCTTAGTCGCCGTATAGATGGTTCTTGCCAGTGGAATCCTTGAAATTAGTCCCTCACCGAGGCCTAGGAGTTTTCGGCCTATATAATTTCTTGTAATCGCCCCGGCGACAAGAACAATCAGTACTGTTCCTGTAATGCCTATTGCAAAAGTGACAAATTGAAATAGAAAGGGAGGGAGCTCGGAAAGCGGTCTTATCAAAAATCTAGCTGGAGCGGCGCTTACAAGTCCGACAATCCATTTGCCGAGTTTAAAGAGTATAAGTATTGTAAGTCCAAAGGGAATGGTAACGAGAAGCCCTGCAAGGAAATTCCGCCTAAGAGAGCCGATAATGCGTTTCATTCATTAGATGACTTTTTATTTAGGACATTGCGGAGAAACTTACTGGGCTTAAACACAATGGCCTTTCTCTCAACGATCTCTATAGTTTCTCCGGTAGCCGGGTTTCTTCCCTTTCTTGACTTTCTATTCTGGACGCGAAAGCTCCCGAAGTTGGGAATCTTAATCCCCTCTCCGCTAGTGAGCTTTTCTTTCACAGTCTCGAAGAAAAACTCAACGATCTCAGCCGCCTCTCTTTTTGAAAGCCCGATTCTTGTATGGATTACATCGGCAAGCTCTTTTTTCGTCATCCCTTTTTCCTCTCTTTGGTTCTCTGAGTAACTGCTTAGCCACAAAGAAAGATCTTTTGGATTAAACACACTCGAATTCTATGCCCCCTGTAGCCAATATTCTATTCCGTAACACGCCCACTCGTGTAAACTTGTGGCCAATATTAATGCCCTTATGTTTTGCGTAATTCTGCCCTAAGAGCCGATTCGAGTCTATGTAATACCCTTGTTTGAGCCTCATTTGCCTCTTCATCCGTGAGTGTTTTATCCGGTGCCCTAAGAACGATAGATATGGCGATGCTTTTTTTCCCTCTACCTACAGACTCACCTTTAAATACGTCAAATACATTTACCTCCTCAATTAAAGGAGACTTAACCTCCTTTATCTCCTTTAAGATCTCCCCAGCAGGCACGTTTTCATCAACAACCAGAGCGATGTCCCTCCTTACAGATGGGAATTTTGGAAGCGGATGGAACCTCTTGTCCGCATCCCTCTGGAAAGCGGAGAGCCTATCTAGGTTAATCTCAAATAGATAAACCCTTTTTGAAATACCCAACCTCTCCTGAAATTCAGGATGGAGTTCTCCAAAGAACCCTACCTCTTTATCCTCTAACAGAGCCTTTGCAGATTTACCCGGATGGAGGAAACTGATTTGCGAGGCCTCTTCAAATACCGCCTCGGAAATGGAGAAGGCCTCAAACACCCTTTCTAAAATACCCTTGAGGTCAAAGAAATCAAATTCCTCCTTATCCCATATCTCCACCTGCCGTCTGCCAGTTATAGCCCCGGCGGCCTTTCTAGTCTCCTCAGGAAGGATATTTTCCCGGGGAGTAAAAACCCTACCTATTTCAAATATCCTTATATCATGAACCTGATGGTTTAGGTTGAATACAACGTTCCTCAGAACTCCCGCCGTGAGATTAGTTCTCATAACAGAGCCTTCCTTATTAAGCGGATTGAGTATTCTAAGAGGCTCACTCCCACTAAATAGGCGGAGAAACTCCGGGTCTTCAAAGCTGTAGTTAATCACCTCTAGGAATCCAAGTGAGGTGAGGATGTTCCTTAACCTGTCTTCAATCACCTTTTCTCTTTTTACCCCCTCTGCCTTCATACGAACGGCAGGAAGCGTCGCGGCGATAGAATTGTATCCATAGTGTCTTGCTATCTCCTCTATTAGATCAATCTCCCTTGTAATATCTACCCTAAATGTCGGAACCCTAAATGAAATCTCGCCGTCTTTGGTGTTAAGAGCCTCAATCTCAAGCCCCTCGAGTATATGCCTTATCCTATCAGATTCAATCTCAGTACCGAGAACTGAATTTACGCGACTTGTTGAAACATCTATTTCCTTTGGTTTAATCGGGTTCGGATATATGTCTATTTTCCCTTTAGCCACCTTTCCGCCCGAAAGCCCTCTTATAAGCTCGGAGGCCCTATCGAGCGCCTTTACAACCCCATTAGGATCAACCCCCCTTTCAAATCTATAAGACGACTCAGACCTCAGATTTGCCCTCCTGGATGTTCTCCTCACCCTTATGGGGTTAAAATAGGCACTCTCAAGAAGAATATTTCTCGTCCCTTCTGAGACCTCGGTGTTTGCCGCCCCCATTACCCCTGCAATCGCAATGGGTTTTTGGGAGTCACATATGAGTAAATCCTCATAGACCAGGCTTCTCTTTATCCCATCGAGTGTCTCTATGGATTCTCCTTCATTTGCAGGCCTCACGATGATTCTTCTCCCTTCAATTAAATCATAATCAAAGGCATGGAGCGGCTGTCCCAATTCAAGGAGGACAAAATTTGTGGCATCCACTACGTTGTTTATTGACCTTATGCCCGATGTCTCAAGTCGGGTCTTTAGCCATTTAGGCGAGGGGGCGATTGTTACACCGGTAATCACACGGCACGAATATCTGGGACATCCCTCTGAATCGATTAACTCAACTGAAGCAAGGCTCCTAATATCATCCCCTTCCTCGGATACTGTGTAATCGGGATGATTAATCCTCTTCCCTAAAATAGCCGCAACCTCTCTTGCTATTCCAAGAACACTCAAACAGTCCGGGCGGTTCGGCGTAACACCTACCTCAATAACAACGTCGTTTAATCCTATTTCGTCAATCAATCTCGACCCAACCCCTGCCGACTCAGGAAGAACTAGGATTCCCTCCCCCTCATTGCCAAGTCCCAATTCATTTTCTGCACAGAGCATACCCTCTGATGTCTCTCCCCGAATCCTTGCAGATTGAATCAATATGCCCTCAGGAAACTTGGCGCTGGGAGGGAGTCTCGTCCCCGCCCTTGCAAGGGCGACCTTATCCCCAGATTTCATGTTCTTTGCCCCGCAGACTATGTTGTATCTCCTCCGGCCGTCTGTAACATCACAGAGAACGAGCTTTGATGCATTCGGATGGGGTCTTATATCGAGAATCTGGGCTACAACTATATCCTCCAATCCTCTTCCCAAATACTCAATGGATTCCACCTCAAGCCCTGACATAGTGAGCCTTTCTGCAATCTCCTCAGGCGGATTATCAAATTCTATATATTCCTTAAGCCAACTTAGGGTAAATCTCATATCAGAGAATCAAAGTTACATATTCTAGAGTGATATGTCAATATTTCTTGTAATTAAAGCAAGTTATATATTCCATTTTTGTTCTACTGCTCGTCATGGCAATCCACTAGAGCTTAAAAGGTAAGAAAAAGTGATATAATGTATGTATACATCATAACGAGGTATAATATGAAAAGAACGCAAATATATTAAATATATATAGAGAACACTTATAAGCTTTTAAAGAGAGAGCAAGATTACAGGCAAGGCTATATCTGAACTTATACGGGAGAGCATAAAAGGTAAAATGAATCAAAGAGTTGAAGAGATTCTAAAAAGAACACAGAACGTTCATGGTATATGGAAAGATAGGGAATTTGACACTTAAGGATACATAAGAGACCTCCGAAGAGATAGAAACTTATGACAGTAGTTGACACAGATATTCTAATATGGATTTTAAAAGGAAATGAAACCATAAAAAGACGATTTACAGAGTTAGTCTTGAAACAAAAGGCCATGTCTTTATAACTCCCGTCCAGATAGCAGAGATTTATACCGGAGTAAGAGAGAAAGAGAAGATGAAGGCAGAAAACTTTCTCCAATCCTTCAATATAATTGAGATTGATAAACAGGTTGGGAGGCTTGCTGGTGAGTTCATTAACAAGTATGGAAGATCTCATAATGTAACAATAGCAGATGTGCTAATTGGAGCCGCAGCAAAAGCAAACAGTTTTAAGCTCTGGACCTTGAACAAAAAACATTATCCAATGTTTGAGGACAGTGAGTTCTTGGATTAGGAAATATATAATGATAGTCAGGTTAAACAGATACCTCTCCATTTGTGGCATCGCTTCAAGGAGAAAGGCAGATCAGATTATAATTGAAGGGAAGGTTAGGGTTAACGGTCTTGTCGTAAATGAGCTTGGATATAGAGTTGATACGGAAAAGGATACAATTGATGTCGGCGGCGAAATTATAAGACCTCAGAAAAAGAGATACATAGTCCTCAATAAACCGCCTCTTTACCTTACGACCCTAAAACAAGAAGGCAAAAAGACGATTCGGGAACTGATAAAGGACATACCAGAGAGGGTCTATCCCGTAGGACGACTCGATTATGATACGGAGGGGCTTTTAATCCTTACAAATGACGGGGAGATTGCAAATACCATAATCCATCCGAGATACAAGATGCCCAAGGTCTATGTGGCTCTTGTGAAGGGGAGAGTTGAGCGAAAAACGCTTGAGAATATGACGGCGGGAGCCCGGCTTGAGGATGGGTTTGCAAGGCCCGACCGTGTAAAGATAATAAAATACGAGGCCCAAAACACGCTCATTGAGATAACATTCCACGAGGGCAGGAACCGTCTGGTCAAGAGGTTTCTCCTGAAATTCGAGCATCCCGTTTTGAAACTCAAGAGGATTGCAGTAGGCCCAATCAAACTCGGAGGGCTTCAAAGGGGGGTGTGGAGGGATATGACAGAAGAGGAATTGAAGGCCTTGAGTAGAGACGCGTTGCAACATCCCTTCGCTTTTTAGGTTTATATTCACGGCTTCTTATGTTAGGATTTTGTTTATAAAGCCCAAATTCAGTCTAGGGAGGATTAAGATAATGACAAAGATTAATATTCTGCCAGCCCCTCAGCTTGTAACGGATGCATGGATGCTTATGATGGGTTTTAAATCAGACCCCGGTGCTATAAGGGCACTTCTTCCAACTAGGCTTGAACCCCATCCGAATAATATGGTTGTTATTAACCTATATACAGTCCCAGACCCATCTCAAACCTCCGGATTCGGTGCCTACACGCTCACATATATAACTGTTCAAATAAAGGACCATGACTCATATATAATGGGCTCAGATGTAGGAGAGCCAGGCAGGTTCTGGGTTGGATATTTTAATAGTTCTGAGGTCGTAAGGGAGTTTACCAGGAGCGTGGGAATCCCCGCCGAACCGGGGATTACAACACTCACAAAGAGAAAAGGAAAACTTAAAGCAGTTCTCGAAGTCGGAGGGCAGGTGTTTGTTGAAGCAACCGCCGATGTAGACAGTAAGCTCCAAACCGCGGTGGGAGGGCATCTTAACTATTTTACATATGGGAGATTGCAGGGGAATAGCTCAGAATCAACTCATATCATAAAGTTTCCAATTCCCTTTGTCTCAAGACCTGTGAGAACTGAAAATGCAACCATCACCTTTAAGATGCCTGAGAACCATCCCCTTTATTCAATAAGGCCTATTAGTATAGAGTGGGCGAGTTATGTAAAAGGGAGTTTTGTATATCCACAATACCAGATAATATAGGATATGTTTATTACATTTGAAGGCGTAGAGGGAAGCGGAAAGAGCACTCAGGCCGAGCTTCTTAAGAGGTTCTTATTGAAGCAGGGGCGTGAAGTAGCCCTTACGCGCGAGCCTGGATGGGGTGCGCTTGGGAGACTCATACGCAAGATGCTCCTTGAGGAAAAAGACCTAGATTTAGACCCACTGGCAGAGCTTTACCTATTCTGTGCTGATAGAACCCAGCACGTAAGGGACTTCATAAAGCCCATGCTCAGAGAGGGTCATATCGTAATATGCGACAGGTTTACAGATTCAACCATAGCGTATCAGGGGTACGGAAGGAGGCTCGACCTAGACCTTGTTGAAAGGGTCTCAAAGACGGCAGCCCTTAGCCTGAAGCCTGAGATTACAATACTGCTTAATCTCCCCGTAAAGCTCGCACTCTCAAGGCTCGAAAAGAGGAGTGGAAAGACAAGGATGGATGAAGAACCCGTAGAATTCCATGAGCGGGTAAGGCACGGGTATATTTCTATTGCACAAAAAGAACCGAAAAGGGTAAGGGTGGTAAACGCCGCAAGGGACGTTGATGAGATACAGGAAGAGATAAGGGCCATAGTGCTTGAGCGCTTATCTAAAAAGAGGTAGTGACAATACACCAGCTTGCCACTGCCCGTATCTCGTATGGATTTGCAGCTAAATAATTAAGGTGTCTTTCGATAACATAATCGGACATGAATTTCAAAAAGAGGCCCTACTTCGCGCCTCTCGCGAATGGCGCGTTTCTCATGCATACCTATTTTTTGGTCCCGATGGGATAGGGAAAAAACTCATTGCAATTGGGTTCGGAAAGATTCTAAACTGCCTAAAAGGGAACCCAAATGGCAGATATTGTGATTGCAACTCATGTAAAAAGATAGAAAAGGGGATTCACCCAGATGTGTTTCTTGTAGAATACAAGGGTATAAAGGACATTAAGGTCGATCAAATACGCGAAGAGGTAGAGGAGAGGCTCTCTTTTAGGCCATTTGAAGGAAGGTTTAAACTGGCAATAGTAGACGACGCACACAGGATGAATCTGAGTGCCCAGAACGCCTTTCTTAAAACCCTCGAAGAGCCTCCTTCCGATTCGGTTATAGTTCTCATCTCCTCTCAACCCCAGGCTCTTCTTCCGACAATCAGATCAAGGTGTCAGTCGATTGAATTTAAGTCCCTGCCTCAAGATATAATCTTTGAAGAGATTAAGAAAAGAACAGATTTATCACCTGATGAATGTATAATTGCTTCAAGGCTCTCAGGCGGAAGTCTGGGAAGGGCACTTTCTTTAGATAAAAATCTCTTATCCCAGAGAAAAGAGATAATTATGAGTCTATCGAGTATAAACCCTAACCGCGCCTCTGATGTTCTCGGTTTTACAGAGTCAATACTAAAGGGTTCGGCCTCTGGGGAATTAGAAAAACTCATGTTGATATTCGATATTATTCTACTTTGGCTGAGGGATATGGCTCTGATCAAAATCGGGTTCGACGGAGAGTTACTATCAAATAGAGACCTGATTTCTGCAACACGTAAACTTGCCGATAGATATAGTCTAGATAGTATATTAGATAAAATCGAATTTCTTGAGGAGGCTTGGTATACCGTATTCCACGGAAACGCAAATAAGCAGATCGTGATCGAGAATCTGATTTTGAAGATTACGGAGACCACAAAATAAATTTCGGAGATAAGACCCTGATGTCAAAAACCTTTTACGTTACTACACCAATCTACTATGTAAATGACGTTCCACACATAGGCCATGCATATACCACCATTGCGGCAGATGTGATTGCGAGGTTTAGGAGGCTCAAGGGGGATAAAACGTTTTTCCTCACGGGCACAGATGAGCATGGGCAAAAGATAGAGAGGGTGGCAACGGCATCTGGTGAAAGGCCAATTGAGCTTGCAGACAGGGTGGTAATTAGGTTCAAAGAGCTTTGGAAAAGGCTAAATATAATGAACGATGATTTCATAAGAACGACTGAAGAGAGGCACAAAAAATCCGTAATCGAATTTTTCAGAAGGATTGAGGAAAAAGGCGATATATATCTCGGAGAATATGAAGACTGGTACTGCGTGTTTGATGAGACATTCTGGACCGAAACCCAACTCGGGGGCTCGAGAATATGCCCCGATTGTGGCCGTCCACTCGAGAGGCTGAAAGAAGAGAGCTACTTCTTTAGGCTATCCAAATATGAGAAACCCCTTTTGGAATTCTATGATGAGAACCCAGATTTCGTTCAGCCACCCTTTAGAAGAAACGAGGTTGTGAGTTTTGTAAGGGGCGGGCTTCGAGACCTGAGTATAAGCCGCACGTCCTTTTCATGGGGAATCCCCGTGCCGGGCAATCCAAGGCACGTAATCTATGTCTGGTTTGATGCACTTGCAAACTACATCACCGCAGCCGGTTTTCCCAATGACATAGAGAGATTCAACATAACCTGGCCAGCCGATATCCACCTCGTGGGAAAGGATATTCTCAGATTTCATGCCGTCTACTGGCCCGCGTTCCTCATGTCCGCAGGGCTTCCTATTCCGCTTCATGTGTTTGCCCACGGCTGGTGGACCATTGAGGGAGAGAAGATGTCAAAATCAAAGGGGAATGTCGTAGACCCATATGCCATCGTTGATGAGTTTGGCGCGGACGCCCTGAGATTCTTCCTCCTTCGGGAGGTTCCTTTTGGACTCGACGGAGATTTCTCAAGAAGCGCACTCATTGGAAGAATAAACGGCGACCTTGCAAACGGGCTTGGAAACCTGGTAAGCCGAAGCCTCGGAATGATAGAGAAATACTCCGAAGGCCGGGTTCCAAAACCCATTTCATCTGAGCCGCTCGATGAGAATGTAAGAGAAAAGGCGCTCTATACAGCCCGGCAATTAGAAGAAGCAATGAATGAAGTCGCATTCCACAAGGCACTCGGCATAGTATGGGACTTCATAGCCCTTGTAAATAAATATATAGATGAATCCGCCCCCTGGAGCCTTCAAAAGGCTGGAAAAAGGGAAAGGCTAAATGCAGTGCTCTGGACACTTGTCGAGTCAATAAGGATAATTGCCATACTCTTATATCCATTCATCCCTAAATCGGCTGAGGAGATCTGGAAAAAGATCGGTTCTCCAGACCCGATTGAATCTCAACGCCTTTCTCATGCGAAGCAGTGGGGAATAACCAAACCCGGATGGCTGGTAGAAAAGGGCGAAGGATTATTTCCAAGATACGAGATAAAATAATGAGGTAGGGTTGCCTCTAAAATAATCGCGGGTGTGAAAAGCTCTTCACACTATATGCAGTTATTGTCGCTTTAATCCCTTTAGTTCTAAAAATTTCTAATAAAATCAATTGCTTAAATCTCAGATCTCTCTGGTATAGAAATTGCTATTTACTACAGTTCAAGTACGATACTCATAATCAAAAATCCTCGCAGAGCAATATATGTCGAGAATTAAAAACCGAGACGGATTTACCCTTATAGAAATCCTCGTTGCCACACTTATAATGGCCATCGGTTTCTTGAGTCTAGCCGAGATGGAAGCCCTTTCGCTCAGACAAAAACAATATGCGGAGAACGGGACAACCGCAACAAATATAATTCAATTTGTAAGTGATAGAGATATATCGGAGGTAAAGCGCCGGTATCTACTTAATTCTACGGCATATGCAATCGCACAAGGGGGATATCCCAAGTGTTCTAGTTCACCCACTTACCCTACACAAATCTACACCACCCAATGTTACGACCTTAGCTATTGTAGTGGTTCAACTAACTCAGTCTGTAGTGCGTGCCCGTGCGATCCACTGCAGGCTATAACGCCCACTACAACCAGTGGCACTACTGAAACCACCTGTGCGGCTATAGATATTCAGAACTTTGATCCCAAGAATCTGAATTTTACAACCTCAAAAACACAGTGCCAGACTGATTTTACTAACATTACTAATGCAAAGAGGCCAGCCCTATTTATGATCAAGCAAGCAACAACAAATGTGGATACCACGGTTGTTCCAAACATAGTCACAGTTTCGATTATATATGCTGTAAAAACGCAGGCCCAATTTAATAAAACCGGTTTAACCAGCCTAAGTATAAAGGATTCCCTTGCAAGTCAGGCATATCAGGTCACGGCTCATATAGATACTACATATTCCACCTATATTCCGGGTTGGTCTCAAGTTCGCATTCCACATATCCCTTAGTTATTTCATTTGAGAGAGTAAAGGAGGCTTTTTATGAACAGCAGAGGCTTTACAATGGTTGAGCTTTTAATCGCAACGGCTATTTTTACTATCATCCTCACGGGGTTGACCATAGCATTTATACAGCAGCAAAAGCAATCTACCTTTACACAAGAAGATATAGACCTAGACCAGACAGGAAGAGCCGCCCTTAACTACATTGCATCAGAAATTAGAAACGCTACAGCAAGGCAAGGAAAGCCATTTTCACTGATTTTTGTAAATGGAGGCAGCTCATCAACTGGCTGTACTACAACAAATACAACCAAACCCGGGACAGTAAACTCTCCACCTGACTGTCTTATGATATTCACATGGGATATAACAAGGGGGGAGAACAGCGGCCAGCCTGCTAACCCACTAGCCCCGAGATTCCCATCGGTTCCAGGTGTTGTGTCAATTGTTAGTCCAGGGCCGCCCTTGAAATTACAGCTTCCATCAGATTGGTTTAAGAACCCTGATGGGACTTCATTAACAATACCATTATTACAAGCCGGAGACCTACTAGGTTTCAGGTCAAGGATCAATCTCTGTAGTCCAGACCCTAATATAAACTGTGGAACACAGCCAAAGTCATGCACTGAATGCTCGGTTATACTGAGTGTAAGCACAGTTGATACAACTAATCAGCAGGCTACAATTGCAGATAATGTTAGTTCAATTGTAGAAGAGAATTTTCCAGTGAGCAGTTTTTCCAGCATGTCTAGTTTTATAAACGGCGTGACAGTAAATGGAGTAAACTACGGCTTTATACCAACCATTGCCTCCCAGACATCTGAGATGACTATAGTACGGTCAAGGACCTTTAGTGTAGATACAACCTCAAGGCAGCTTGAAATGCAGCAAAATGGGGCAGGCAGCTTTCAACCCATTGCCGGTGGTAGCGATGCCCCAGGTATAGTTGACCTTCAATTCGTCTTTAACCTCCAAGATACAGATGGCGGAGTTACAAAGGTCGGCGTCTGCTCCTCAAGTAGCTGTAAGGATACTACCAAAAGAATGTTTTCGGATTTCTCTGCCGATCCCTCTCTTTTAGGCAGACAAAAGGATATAAGGAGTGTCGAAATCTACCTACTAGTAAGATCTAGAGTCAAACCCCTTTTAACAGAGGGACTCCGCATCCCTGTACAGACAATCACGGGGATTGGCGATGTGCCTCAAAGAACAACATCCACTACATCAGATACGTTTCCATCATTAGGAGCTGGATACATATATAAGGTTTTTTCAACAACTGTTTATATAAGAAACATGGCAAGAGAGGATTTTGGATAATTGTAGTATTTGATGCGCATAAAGAAGGAGATCTAAGGATGAAAAATCTGAAGAAAGAGAACGGAGTCGCCCTAATCCTAGCCTTAATAATACTCCTTATAATCTCTATACTGGCAATCTCAGTTTCTTTCACATCAAATGTGGATTTCCAGATGATGTCTAATTATAAGCAAGGACAGGAGGCCTTTCTTGCTGCCGAAAGGTGCATTGATGAGGCAAGAAGGCAATTCGAAGTAGTGGGGATTGAAACGCTCTATTTTCAACTCCAAAGTGGCATTACCACAGGCATACAAATCACACTTCCAAACGGGGCACAATGCAGAACTGGTCCGAGAGACTATAGTAGCTCCAATGGCCCCGTTCCCTTCTTACAGGTCCCACCGCCGACAAAAATTTTAGGAAGGCCCCTGAAGCATGTGAGTCTTCCCTCCGGTGGTATTGGGGGTGCCGCACTGGTTCCAACGAGTTTCCTGGTTACTGGAAAGGATGCTAGGGATAAAGACATGAATGATACAAATCCGAATATAAACACAGGAACGGAGCTATCCGCAGGTTTTGAAAGCTTTATTCCCGGAGGTGCAAGCAATGTTTATTAAGCCAGGTTTCTTGAAAGAGAGAATCTACAAATTGAAAATAGCCTTGGTTTTCGCTGCACTGCTTTTTGTGACCGGCGCCCATGGAAACCCCATCATCCAAAACCAAGTAGAGGACCAAAATATACTGATCTCTCAATTCGTAGGCGGGCAGCCAGACGTTCTTATGATCCTCGACCTTTCGGGCTCTATGGCACTAAACTACGGGGGCACTGAAATAGGCAACTGGGACAATACAAATGTTATCTCAACCTGTGAGAACTTCTTCCTTGACGGAACATCTGACCAATACATAAAATCCTCGCACTGCATTGAGAACGCGGCGGGTACGGATGTATGCGGTTTTCAAAATTGTGCAGACGGTATATGCAGCACACAAAGCGAGCTCAATAATCAGTTGAATTGTATTCAACAAAAAAAATCCAGTTTCAACATGTGTCCGACACTTCAGACGATTTGCGGCGGGTCGGGTTGTACTCAATCAACCCAAATATCATATGCACTGACAAATTGTAACACCTCAACTAAGATGCAAGATGCGGCAGCAGCAGTAGAGGCGGCAGCCGGTCTTACACAGTGTATGACCGCTGCAAATTGTCAACTCAGTGGTGATACAAACCCCGCTTGCAATACGAGCAATGACTACACCAGATTCAAAACCTGTATGCAGACCTCACAATCTATTACTACAAATAAAGCCTCTGCGTGCTCAGGTGGAACGCCCAACTGCACGGGTGTGCCGCAACTCGGTAGTTCACGCCTCGATATGGCCCTCAATGTGATCTATAGCCTCCTAGATGCTGATAATTCCCTCGCCTCAAAGACATGTAGTGATCCAAGTAGACTCTTTGATGGGGTAAGTACGAGTATCAACTGTCAAAACTGGATGCAGACCCCATTTAGGGATGTTAGTGCACAGGTACAGGGAACGGGAACCAATTTTAAGCTCCCTACAAGCCCAGCAGAAGGCATAATTGATGAGCTTACAAATAATGATGCCTCAATTCTAGGTTTAAGACTCCGCGCCATGACATACTCAGGGGCAAGTTGGAACGGTTGTACAAGTAATAACACATTTCAAATTGCTCAGGGCGGATTCGCAGGTCAAAGCCAATCCGACCTTCAGAACTTTTGGAAATTCTTTAGGGGAAGTCAGTCCAACGGCGGTACACCATTAGCCTATGCCCTGGGCCTTGATGATAACAACGGCAATGGCTCCGGAGGCGGAAATGTCATAAACAACGATGCCCTTGGAGTCTATAAGGTAGAGCTTCAAACCGACCCTGCGATCTCCTGCAGACCCGAATTTGTGATTGTGATAACAGACGGAGAGGATACGTGCTCGGGTCAATGCAGTGCAACCAGCGGCTCTTGCAGTGGTAGTGTAACAACCGATGCAAACAGAAGGAGCTCAGTACAGGCTGTAAGCAATCTCAGAACCTATTATGCCAGAAACCCGGCGTCAAACGGCGGTCAGACCTTTAAAAAAGAGATTCTTACATTTGTAATCGGAATTGGGATCCATGACGACACGGCAAAGAGAACGCTCAATGCTATGGCCCTCGCAGGAGGAACCAGTACGACGGGAATAATAAAACACACCGCTCCCGATGGAACCACTATTGGGACTGTGGACATAAATAGTATGATTCCGAGCGGAAGCGCCTTTCAGGTTTTTAAGAACCTTGCTATGGCCCTCGGTATTGATACAAGCCCCTCCAGCGCGCAACTCCAGGGCTGTAAGACCCCCAATGAAAGCGGTGTTTGTACATTTCAAGGGGCAAATATATTTGATAACAATTTCTTTGACACAGGTGCACCGTTTACATCCACACAACCACTTGATGGGTTTGCCTTCTTTGCAAATAACGCCGAAGAACTCTCTACCGCCCTCCAAACCATACTCCAGTTTATTAAAACATTTAGCACCTCTGGGGTTGCGCCTACCGCACCGCAGTCATCAACGAGCGTGGCCCTTAGAGACAGGGTATTTTTATCTATACTCACACCCATTACTACATCGCGTATCTGGCAGGGAAGGCTGGCACTCTACGCATTTATAGATGACCCTAATAACATAGGCGCCAAGATAATCGTTGATAATACACCACAACAGAACCCTATATTTAACGCTAATGGCTCATTAAATGACTTCGCTCAGAACTTCTACTGGGAGGCTGGGAAGAGCTTAGCTGAAAGGAACCTCACTCAAAACCCCCGAAATCTCTTTAGTGTAGATATAACGAATTCAAGCACGGTTGATACCGTAAAAAGCGGGAGTAATGTTGTCAGCATAAGATACAGAGGCGAGCGGGCTAAATTTGACAATAGCCTTCCGCCCTCACTCTTTGGCATTACAGATAGCGATGTAGCTAGTCCTATACCCGATTTTTGCTCAACGGGCGGTATAGATGATTGCACATCCAGTTGTAGTGATGTAACAAGTTCGACCTGTAAGACCTGTGTTAAAAACTGTATCCGGGATGAGATTGTAGATTTCATGAGCGGTGATACCCAGGTTCTGCCAGTAGGAGACCCTATGGGTACGATGGGTACAAACTGTCCTGATCCCCAAACAGGTACCGGCAGCCTCGATACATGTTCTGTCCGTCTCGGTGATATATTCCACTCAACCCCGGTAGTAGTCGGTTCACCTTCCCCCCTATTCTTTGATGTCGGTTTTCAAAACTTTGCCGGAGCCTTCCAAAACAGGACCGGGGTTGTTTATGTAGGAGCCAACGACGGATTCCTACATGGGTTTAATGCCGGAGACTTTGTAAATGCCTCCGCAACCAATCCGCAAAAGAACCCATTTACACTGAAGAACGAATCACTCCCATTCTTTAGTGCAGGGGATGGGACAGAACTCTTTGGATTTGCTCCTCCTACATTTCTCCCAGACACACTTACCTCACCTGCACCGTCGCCTTCCCCGTCGCCTCCACCCGTACTTCCGAATATTAATCCGCCCGATTATCGGTTCGGTGATTTTAAGACATTTGTTATGAATAATAATCAACCGGAGAGGTCATTTTTTGATGGCTCGCCCCTCGTTGCTGATGTCTGGATTGACGGCTATCAGAATGGGATTCAAAATAATGCCAGCTGCACAAGTAATCCGGATACCGACGGTACTATAGACCCATGTGGAAAGGAATGGCACTCAGTCCTTCTTTCGGGTTTTAGAAACGGCGGCGGGGCTTATATAGCCCTTGATGTTACCAATGTAGATAGAACCCAAGCCAATCTGAAGAAACTGAGCAACGGCCCCGATTACCCAAGGCACCTTTGGACTGTATTTGATAAGAATTTTGGAAACGTGTGGTCCGATCCAACAATCGGAAGGGTAAGGATGAACACAAAGGATAAAAACGGCAATGCCATTATAGTAGACAGATGGGTCATGTTTGTGGGAGGCGGAGCCGACCCTACTATACCACCTGAGAACTTTAACCCAAGCAGCGGTGTCAGTTTAGGTAATGCCTTTTATGTCATAGATATAGCAACGGGAAACATAATATTCAAGTTCGCCCATGATACAGCGAGTGCACCAAACGCCACTGTGACCGACTCTAGGATGATTTGCGATATGCCGAGTAAAGTTGGTGCGTTTGATTTAAATGGAGACGGGTTTATAGATGTAGTCTATGAGGGCGATACATGTGGAAGGCTCTGGAGATTTGATGTCTCACAGCCTATATTCGATGCCGGCAACGACGTTACTAAAACCGGCCTTCGCGGAACTGCAAATATAACCACTATAAACCCCAGTACGGGCAAAAGCGTTTGGACAGGCGACATAGCCTTTTGTGCAAACTCCTCTACAGAGTGCACCAAGGCCAATAACGTTCCAACCACCAATAGGCAACCGATATTCTTTGCCCCGACTGCCGTACTGGATGACCTCGGTCAGAGGCATGTAATATTTATAACCGGAGACAGAAGGGATCCGAGCCTTACCACCAATTCCTCAACCGGTACCGCAGAGTTTGGAAAGCTCTACAACTTCATTGACGGTTATATCCCTGCGTTTCTCGCCGGTGGTACAGCAGTAACGGTTCCAATGCAGACTGAATCTAATTTCACCTCGGGTCAAATTATTAACCTCGTAGCCCAGTCTGGGGTATCTAATCAATTTACAACCTCAGGCGGTAGCACCGTTAATAATCAAGGGCAGTTTATAGTTAATTTCCCTAATAATGTCTCTACCCCAAGCGGTGAAAAGGGATTTGGCTCCCCTGTAGTAATAAACAGGGTGCTTGTATTTACAACATTTGCCCCAAACACCAATCTGACCAATGCCTGTGCGCAAAGCACCGGAGTAGGAAACATATTTGCCCTGGATTATTTGTCGGGACAGCCCGCTTTAGTACGAATACCCGGAGCAAAAAACCTTATTCAGGGAAGTTCAACTCAACAAAATGCGGCTGCCGGAAGAACCGTGGCACAGGGGATGCCAACACCCGCACAGCTTACATTTGGTGCCCGTGGCTCTGTTGTCTTGACTGTAGCCTTTACTGGTAACTCAACCACCGGGGGCTCACAGTTCCTGGTATGGCAGCTCCCTCCGTTTCCAACGAGAACCCAGACCCTCTTCTGGGAGCAGATTTTATAGAGAGAAGGTGATATAATGGCTTTTATGGAAAAAGGAGAAGGATTTAGTGTAGTAGAGCTCCTGTTTGTGATGGGAGTTACAAGTGCCCTTATTATACTGGGTGGGGTACTGTCAGGGAAATTTTATAAGCGCCATTCAACGGACAATGTAACAAGGACGATTTCATCCTCGCTTCAACTCATAAAACTCAAGTCTGCAAGGCAGGGCTTAGAGTATCAGGCGGTTTTAACATTCGACTCGACAGCTAAGACCCTGACTATAGTAACACAAAGGGGCAACAGCAACAGGGGTACCTGTTCTAGTTGCTATGTTACTGAAAGCTCTCAAATAATAGACGTCAAACAAGTAACTCTATCACCGGCCAGCAAGACATTTAATTTTAATCCAGATGGCACACTTGGCGGCGCTAGTGGAACGGTTAATATACAACCCACCAGTAGTAAAAATGGCGAGAGGTGTGGGCAAGTCGTAGTAAGTCCATTTGGAAGAATAAGCGTTGTTGAGGGAAACTGGAACTCTTCGACAAGCAGCTGTAGTCCAGTTTATTAATTATATTAAAGACAGTTTACACTTGGATACGCTAAGTCGGTTGGACAATACGAGATTACTTCAATTTATCGTTTATCTTCACGCGAGATTGTGTATTCATGAACCGCATCCACAAGAGCAAGCACGTGGTCAACCGGTGTACCCGGAAGCACGCCGTGTCCTAGGTTGAATATGTGACCAGGGCGCCCCTCGGCCTTTTCCAAAATTCTTACGGCACGACGGGAAATTTCGGATGGCGGAGCTAGAAGCACAGCCGGGTCGAGATTGCCCTGCACGGCTATGTCATAGCCAAGCCGCTCCCATGCCTCCTTCAAGTCCACGCGCCAGTCAAGCCCAATCACGTCGCCCCCTGCCTCTTTCATCAACTCAAGCAATGCAGCCGTATCGGTACCGAAGTGTATGACGGGCACGCCTGGCGTAAGACCTCGAATAAGACGACGCATATGGGGCAACACAAACTCGCGATAGTCATCGGGTGAAAGACACCCCACCCAGCTATCGAATACCTGCACCGCATCCGCACCGGCAGCAATCTGCCTATTGAGATAAGCGGCAGTTGCCTGAGACAGCCGCTCCATTAATGCATGCCACGCACCCGAATCAAAGTACATAAGCCTCTTTGTGTTTTCATAATTGCGCGAGCCACCGCCCTCAATTATATAAGATGCAACTGTAAATGGAGCACCAGCGAATCCGATGAGCGCTAGATTTGAGTCAAGTGCACGCCGAGTAATTTGAACAGCATCATAGACAAAGCCCAATGCGTCCGGCTCAAAGTCCCTTAGTGCATCCACTGCTATACCCGTACGAATGGGCTTTTTTATAACCGGACCGTCTCCTCTCGAGAATTCCAATTCTATACCCATAGGTTCAAGGATAAGAAGAATATCCGCAAATATTATAGCGGCATCTACCCCCAGGCGGTCTACCGCCATTAGCGTCACCTCAGAGACGAGTTCCGGGGTCTTGCAGAGTTCTAAGAACGGTACTTTGGCACGCAGTTCACGGTACTCGCGAATGAACCGCCCTGCCTGCCGCATAAGCCAGATCGGGGTATAATCAACTGCCTCACGACGGCAGGCCTTCATAAATACGGATTGGACAGAAGCAGAAGGGCAACAAACTGCATCAGTTGTCCAGACCATATCAATACGCCGCCATTGGGTTGTGTCTACGCCATTTAAATATGCAACCCGCTTCTTGCGTAAAAGATCCGCCCCACGCCTTGCCATCTCACGCACAAGATTGCCCATCTTGGGGCTGTCAGGCTCATAGTCTACCCTAAGCCCCATCTCATGCAGTGCCTCTGTTGTAGTCGGCCCTATAGAACCTATAGCGATCTGCTTGAACGCCTCCCGAAGGGGCTGCTCTAATCCATCAGCAGAGGCAACCTGAATTAGGTGACGTACCTGCTGTGAGCTTGTAAAAAGGGCAATGTCTGCCTCCCCCCTTATTATTGCACCGATCGTATTGCGAAGCGGCGTAATGTCTTCTGGCAATGCCCATTGATAGACAGGGACTACTGTGACGAGTGCACCGTATTTGCGTAATCCCTCTATTAATTCTGGATTAGAGATGCCGTATTCCTGCACGGCAACCCTAATGCCCTGAAGCGAAAGAGCACTGCTTAGGGTAGAGAGTATGTCTCGCCAGGTATTTGGCTCAGGAATGAGTATATCGGGTTTTAGCCCCATCTCCCTCAGCACCGCAACCGGTTTGGGACCGCGGGAGACAATAGTGATGCGCTTTAAGGCCTCTGTAAATCGCTCGCGAGTATACCGCGTTGCAATAACATCTGATAGGATGCGGGTGCCTATACCGGTGAGAAAAATGACAACGTCAATCCTCTCATTAAACAGATTCTCCGCAAATTCTAGTGCCTCAGTTGACTCAGATAAAGGCACCTCACGCATAGAGGGCGCAACCTTTGGCACACCACCGTAATATGCGATTAGTTTCTCTATCTCACTAGCGCGGCGGCTCTCAAACGCCACTACGCGCAGTCCATTAAAATTAGATGCCACTTGATACCCAACCTTAGTATTGCTGTTGCTCGCAGGAGCAACTGAATAACATCATGTTTGATTTTAGCACACTGCCATATCGGGTCAAGTATGAGGCTGCGCATCTACTTCTTTTACACACTATGGTAAACTGATCTAGATTTGCCTGACAATGAAAAATCAAATCGGAGGGTGATAAGTAAGATGGCTCTGAAGATATATAATTCCCATACGAATGAACTGCTGGCCGAGCTTAAAAGCTATACAATCTCTCATCCTGAAACGATAGACGTTGATATTATCTGGGGCATCTGGGTTGATGCCCCTTTCTCAGATCCAAAGGAGCAAAAAGAGGCTTTTAGAGTGCACGAGATTACCAGAGATGGGAGAGAGATCATCTTTGAAGATGGGTGGCTAAAGGACGTTTCAGGAACCCGTCCCAACATTGCCGTAAAGATAGTAGGAAAGAAAAAAGTATAGATAACCTCTACTCTTTTCCCTTGTTCTCATAGGCCTCTATTATTCTTTTAACGAGAGGGTGTCTTACAACATCCCTTTTTGAAAAGTACGTAAATGCAATCCCCTCGATTCCCCTAAGGAGGGATTCGGCCTCGAGAAGTCCCGACCTTTCACCTACAGAGAGGTCAACCTGAGTAACGTCTCCTGTTATTACGGCCTTTGAGCTGAACCCGAGTCTTGTAAGAAACATCTTCATCTGCATAGCCGTAGTGTTCTGAGCCTCATCGAGAATTACAAAGGCGTCGTTTAATGTCCTTCCTCTCATGTATGCAAGGGGGGCTATTTCTATTGCCCCCTTCTCTATGAGCCTCGTTGCCTTCTCAAAATCCATCATTTCATATAGGGCATCAAAAAGCGGTCTCAGATATGGATCAATCTTCTGATAGAGGTCTCCTGGAAGAAACCCCAATTTCTCTCCAGCCTCTACTGCCGGCCTTGTAAGTACTATCCGATTCACCTCGCGGTTTACAAAAGCCGAGACTGCCATAGCCATTGCGAGATATGTTTTTCCGGTTCCAGCGGGGCCTATACCAAAAACGATGTCATGCCTGCGTATGGCTTCAATGTAGAGCTTCTGTGCAAGGCTCTTAGGGGCAATCACCTTCTTCCTCGTCGATATACACACGGTGTCTAGAAAAATATCTTCAAGAGGGGTTTTATCCTCGGTTACGACCCTTGCGGCAAGTTCAATGTCGCCGGGATCAAGCGAATAACCCTTTGAGATGAGGCGATAAATCTCATTGAGGAATTTCTCTGCTGATCCAACCTCTTGGGCTTCTCCTTTCAGAGAGAGTTTTCCACCCCTTGAGTAGATTTTCACTCCGAAGACGTTTTCTATTTCCTTGAGGTTCTCGTTATGCTCGCCGTAGAGTTGTTTGAGCACCCCGTTATCCTCAAAATTCAGCTCCTTTGTAACCCCGTTTTCGGCCTCTATGGTAGCTTGCTGCATATTTTTTCTATAGTTCCTCCTGTATTTTGGTATTGAAAACAGATTTTTGTATTTCTGGATTTCTATAAAAGGGAAAAAAGTCTGAGCGGAATCTCAATCCTCGATTTATAGATTGGATATTATATAAACTAATCTTTCCTATTGCAATCACTCAGCTTTTAGCTCAAATTGGCAACTTTTCCTAATATTTCAAACTATATCAATAAATATACCAAAACACTAAGGTAAAATCAAAATACGAACTCTTTATTAGAGCTTAGATAGAGAAGATTAATCTGATATGAAAGGACTGTTAAATTTCTCTTAACTAATAGCTCAAACTAATTTCGAGGAGCTTATATAATTGACACTAGTTCCCTACCCTCCGATGGCAGACATTGGCCTCTTAGGTTTGATAAAACCCGGACGGTTTATAAGATGCCCAGCCCATTTTGTGCCTACAGCCTTTATCAAAAAATCCTTAATCTCATCATCCGTGCCATTGCCCCTTAGAAGCCCTTTGACATCATGCTCATCAAGCGCAAAGAGGCATGTCATAATCTTTCCGTCAGCCGTAAGCCTGATTCTATTACAACTGCCGCAAAACGGCTGAGACACAGAGGCTATAACCCCTATTTCTCCATTGCCGTTCTTAAACCTGTAATTTCTTGCAGGGCCTCCGTCGCCGTTTACAACCTCAACTATCTCAGAGACGCGATTTACCCTTTCGAGAATCTCGGCCTTTGTTACAACCAAATCCCTCTTCCACATCCCTCGGCCATCAATGGGCATAAACTCTATAAATCTGATCTTATAAGGCCTCGTAAGGGAGAGCCGAGCAAAGTCCTCTATTTCATCATCGTTATAGCCCCTTATAACAACTGCATTTATCTTTATCGGATAGAGGCCTGCACGCTCTGCTGCATCAATTCCCTCAATGACACGGTCGAAGTAATTGCGCCTTATTATCTTCTTAAATTTCTCAGGCCTCAGGGAATCAAGGCTGATATTTATCCCGCGAAGCCCCGCTTGAGCCAGGGCTTCGGCTCTTTCCCTTAAGAAATACCCATTTGTAGTCATTGAGACGGATTGAATCCCCGGCACCTGGGAGAGGATATAGATCAGCTCTTCCACACCTTCTCTCAGAAGCGGCTCTCCCCCTGTAATGCGGATTTTCCTTACTCCCAGTTCTGAGGATAATCTCACGACACGCGTAATCTCCTCAAATGTCAAAACCTCTTCTCTTGGTGTCCACTTAAGACCCTCTTCGGGCATACAGTAGAGGCACCGCATATTGCATCTGTCTGTTACAGAGACCCTGAGTTTTGTAACCGTCCTTCCGAATTTATCCACTAAGTGGTTCATATAGGCTCTCGTTGGGTATATATATTTTGTTATTTCTCAAAGAGCTTCTTATACTTGCCGTATCCCTCTTTTTCTAAATCCTCTTTTGGAATAAAACGAAGGGCAGCGGAGTTTATACAATATCGAAGCCCGGTCGGTTTGGGTCCATCATCAAAGACATGACCGAGATGAGAATCTCCGTGTTTACTCCTAACCTCCGTTCTTGTCATAAAGAAGCTCTTATCTATCTTTTCTACTATGTTTTCTGGCTCAAGGGGTTTCGTAAAACTCGGCCATCCGGTTCCGGAATCAAACTTATCAAGGGAGCTAAAAAGAGGCTCTCCTGAAACTATATCAACATATATTCCATCCCTGTGATTGTCCCAATACTCATTGTTAAATGGCCTCTCTGTACCCCCTTCCTGTGTAACTGCATATTGCAATGGAGTTAATCTCTTTCTGAGCTCCTCTTTAGTCGGTTTTTTATATGCCTCATTACTGTCTTGAGGATATTTATTTCCCATATCATCACCCCATATCTTTTTAATGTATTGATCACGGCCCGAAAAGTATCTGTAATATTTGTATCTTATAGGATTTTTCCTATAAAAATCCTGGTGATATTCCTCCGCTTTATAAAATTCAGAAGCCGGAACGATTTCCGTAACAATTGGCTTTTTATATATCCCCGATCTATCCAGCACCTCTTTCGATCTCTCCGCCAGGGCTTTTTGTTCATCATTGTGATAAAAAATAATGCTTCTGTACTGCGCGCCCCTATCAACGAATTGACCGCCCGAATCGGTCGGGTCTATTTGCCTCCAGAATACCTCAAGAAGCTGTAAATAGGTTATCTTAGACGGATCATAAGTGACCTCAACGGCCTCTACGTGCCCCGTTCCTCCGGCTGAGACCTCTTCATAAGTCGGGTTCTTTTTATGCCCTCCTGTATAACCCGCTATTACCTCAACGACGCCCTCTAGTTTTTCAAAAGGCGATACCATACACCAGAAGCATCCCCCAGCAAATGTGGCTTTTTCGAGCCTTGTATCCGAATATGAGCTAGATTGCATTGTCATAAATAATAGGATAACTGTAAAAATAAAACCTTGAAAATTGCCGGCATATTCATACACTCCCATAAAACACATTATATAAGGGAATCTCTGCTGTTTTACTATCATGTTCCCGCATACCAATCATAGCCTTGATCGCTCCAATATCCACCAGTTCTATATGGCAAAAACACGATTTGTGTGAGATACTTAGTGCTCTTATATCCCAGCTTTATTGGTGAGTGAAGACGCGCTGGTGCTCCGTAGCCTGGCTCAAGAAGCCTTCCTTCATGCCCGTAGACCACAAGAGTCTGTGGGTGCATTGCGCTTTCTATGTCCCAACTCTCATGATAGCCGCTATCGAATGATTTAAAGTCTACGTACTCCGCATCGGATTGAACACCGGCCATCTTAGCCAAATAGCTGACCCGCACCCCAGTCCACTCGGTTACCGCTGTCCATCCTTCAACGCAGTAATGATTTACCCGATGAGTAATGCTTGGAAGCTTCATTAAATCCTCCAGTGTCAGACGCAGCGTCCGGTGGACAGAGCCGGTAATCTCTAGTGACCACTTGCCAAATACAGATTCATCCCATATGGGAACTGTATCCGATATGTAGTACTGGGGAAGTGCATCTCCAGCCAGGTGTCCTTTCCCTATATCAATAGCCCTATAGCGAAACAGGGCGCGCTCTACCTTCTCGTTCTGCCTTTGCGCAAAGCGAAGGAGCCCACGTGTAAAATCCGGTCCCTCCGAGTCGCATGCAGAAAGGAGCACGGCTGATATTGATGCCCCGCTGAGATATAGGAATTTCCGGCGGTCTATCTTCATTTTTCTTTCTCCCCGGCAATAGCAGACCCCCGGACTGGCAACAGGTTATAAAAAGGCCGTGCATTACGTCTCTCAGGCGCGTACCTCTCATTATAACGGCCGGTAATTATAGAAGGTAGGGAGTAGGGATCAACCGCGAAGACCATAAATATGTGCACAATGGATAATGCCACCAGCGCGACCATTGACATAAAGTGCCAGTATCGCGCCCATACATAGCCCCCGAACAGATTCGTGAGAAATCCAAGCTGCACCGGCTTCCAGATTGCGACCCCCGTGAGCACCGCGACAATACCGATAAGCGGCATTGCGAAGTATGTAAGCCTCTGGAGTGTGTTATGCTTTCTCTGTTTTGGGTGCTCTTTTCGCACAAACATGTAGAACTTGAACATCTCCCAGGCGTCGCGATGGTCTCCGCGCCGTGGCACCAACTCTCGCCACTCACCGTGGATGTATATAAACCCCAGATACACCAGCCCGTTTAGTACCAAGAGCCACATCATAGCGAAGTGCCAATTACGTGCCCCTGCCAGCCATCCGCCAAATGTGAGCCACTCCGGAATTCGAATCCCCTCAAACGGATAACAGCAGAATGTATCTCCCCTACGGGCAAACATAGGATAGGCATTGAATATCCTCAGTCCGCTTGTCACCATTATGGTAAGCGCCAACACGTTGACCCAGTGCGTAAGACGGACAACCCAATGGTGTCGTCGGGAGATTAGATTCTGAGGTATTAGGGCCCCGCCGCTATCAAGATATGTCCCAGGCTCGATGGCGGTCTTATCTGTATAACTAAACTCGACGATATGGGGCTGCTTCTCTTCTATGATAGCCTTTTCCTTATTTTCTTCTCTATCGTTGTTCTCTTGATCCTTAGTCTTCATTCTGACTCCGCTTCTCCCTCTAACCAGTATAATAAGGGCACTTGTAACTCCCATCACAAACAGAAGCTCTACTACTTAATTATACGCTATACCTCACACCTCCAGATTAAATGTGCTTAGAGATGTCAACCATTTCTTATCTATTAGATGAATGTATGATAAGCAAGGTTCTTTCGAATGTAGTTTTTTAGTCTAAATTCTGTAAACTGTAATGTATTTATAGATGGGCAATAGAATAAAAGCACAATACCATAAATCATTGATGGAATAAAACCATGATAGATGTAAGCGAAAAATTAGATACCCTCAGAGAGGCTACCGCTGAGGCTACCGTCCGAGCAAGGCCAGAGACGATTGATATGGTTAAAAGTGGGGATGTGCCAAAAGGAGATGTAATTGAGATGGCGCGTGCGGCGGGAATTCTGGGGGCCAAGAAGACCTCTGAACTCATTCCATTTTGCCATCAGGTTCCACTAGACTGGATCTCTGTAGATTTTGAGTTCGGAGAAAAGATTGTAATTAAAACTCAGGCAAAGGCTATATGGAAAACGGGTGTAGAGATGGAGGCCCTTACCGCAGCCTCAATTGCGGCTCTAACCATATACGATATGCTAAAGCCGATTGACGATTCACTCGAGATTACCTCAGTGAAACTCATTGAAAAACGAGGCGGGAAGAGCGAGTGGAAACAGCATCTTAAGCCCCCTCTTAAGGCCGCGGTCCTTGTGCTTTCCGATACGGTCTCTCAGGGCAAAAAGGAGGATAAGTCCGGAAAAATTATAGTTGAAAAACTCAAGAAAGAGCCTGTTGAGGTTGTAGAGTACAGAATCCTTCCGGATGACTTTGACATGATAAAAAGGGAGCTTATAAGGCTCTCCGATGAGGAGAAAGTGGATTTAATTCTGACAAGTGGAGGGACTGGACTCAACCCAAGGGACGTAACGGTTGATGCCACAAAAACGGTGATACAAAGGGATGTTCCTGGAATCCCTGAGGCTGCGAGGATCTATGGATTCCAAAGAACCCCTTATGCAATGTTATCAAGAGAGACTGCAGGGGTAAGGGGAAAGACCATAATTATAAACCTACCTGGGAGCTCAAGGGGAGCTTCGGAATCAATGGATGCCCTATTTCCCTGGGTGCTTCATGCGTTCCATATTCTAAGAGGTGGAGGGCATGAGAGGAAGTAGAATGAACCCAGATAGTATGAGAGAACACCAACTCAACCAAGATGAAATTTGGGACTGGATCGAGGTTGGTCGGATCTTTAAAAGGAGGCAAAGATGTTATTTGGAGCTTCAATCTTTGCAACAGAATATGCCATGCACCCTGCCGATCTGGCACGCGCACTCGAAGAGCGCGGTTTTGAATCCCTATGGGTACCTGAACACACCCATATCCCGGCGAGCCGCCGCAGTCCCTGGCCTGGCGGAAAAGAACTACCCAAAGAATACTGGCACACTTATGACCCTTTCATTACACTCACTGCGGCTGCTACAGTTACAATTCGGCTACGGATTGCAACTGGAATATGCTTAGTTATTGAGCGTGACCCGATCATTACAGCGAAAGAGGTCGCTAGCTTAGACCAGTTGTCGGGAGGCCGTTTTATATTCGGTATTGGTGGGGGCTGGAACGCAGAAGAAATGGGAAATCATGGCACCGATTTCAAGAGAAGATGGCGTGTGTTGCGCGAGCGTATTTTAGCGATGAAAGAGATTTGGACCAAGGAGGAGGCAGAATTTCACGGAGAATTCGTCAACTTCGATAAGATCTGGTCGTATCCCAAACCTGTACAGAAGCCACACCCACCTATCCTAATGGGAGGCGATGGGCCAAAAACCTTTGATCGCATTATCGAGTTTTGTGATGGCTGGATACCTACTGGTATAGAGCCCTCTGTCTTGTCAGAAAAGATCACGATACTGCGTCAGCGCGCAGAAGCTGCAGGGCGAGATCCTAAGCAAATCTCGGTCTCCATCGTTTACTACTTCTATGATACTAATCCCGATCAGAGAACGGTTGATGAGTTGGAGAAGGCGGGAGTTGAGCGTGTGATCTTCGGATTACCATCAGCCAGTAAAGAGACTTTACTTCCATTACTCGACAAATATGCTGCTCTTATTCCCTGAGATCAACTAAACTCTAAGTCTATCCTAACCTACCGCGGATTCAAACTGGTTTTGAATCAGATTCGGATCAAAGCGATGGGAGCTACATATTTTGGGAATTCTTACGGATATAATCCCCGCAATATCTTGGCCTGCGCGACCTGGTTTATACCCAGCATTAAGGCCGCTGTGCGCAGTGAGACCGATTTTTCCTTTGCATAATTAGACACCCTTCTAAATCCATTGTGCATGCGCTTCTGGAGTTCTGCAAAGACAATATCCTTTGACCAGTAGTATTCCTGGAGGCCTTGAACCCATTCAAAATACGAAACAATTACCCCACCGGCATTTGCAAGGATATCTGGAACTACCGGAATTCCCCTTTCTTCAAGTATATCATCGGCATCCGTTGTCGTAGGCCCGTTTGCTGCCTCTACAACCATCTTGCACCTCAATTGCGAGGCGTTTTCCTTTGTAATTACCCTTCCCACCGCCGCGGGAATAAGAATGTCACATTCAATTGTCAGGAGTTCCAGGTTGGTTATCTTATCAGCCTCTTTAAACTCTTGTACCCTACCTCTCTGTCTCGAAATCTCAATTAGTTTTGGAATCGGCAGACCAGAGGGATTATAAACACCGCCATATATATCGCTTATGGCAACGATCCGACAACCCAACTCTGAGAGTTTTAGTGCCGTGTATGTCCCCACATTGCCGAACCCCTGAATGGCAACCCGCGTCTCTGAAAGCGTTTTTCCAAAGTATCTCAGTGCATCCTCAACTATGTATGCCACTCCAAAGCCCGTAGCCTCCTCTCTTCCTAAAGAGCCTCCTATGAGAACCGGTTTTCCTGTAACCACTGCAGGGATCGTGTATCCTTCGGTCATACTGTATGTATCCATCATCCATGCCATGATCTGTGGGTTCGTCCCCATATCAGGGGCGGGAATGTCCTTATTAGGACCGATTATTGGGAGAATCTCCGCCGTGTACCTACGCGTAAGGCGTTCGACTTCGCCAAGTGATAATTTTACCGGGTCGACAGCTACACCCCCTTTTGCCCCGCCAAATGGGAGCTCTGCAAGGCCGCATTTCCAACTCATTCCCATAGCAAGCGCGGCCACCTCCCCCATATCAACATCGGGGTGGTATCGAACCCCGCCCTTGCACGGCCCAAGCGTCAGGTTATGCTGTATTCGGTAACCGGTAAAAACCTTAATCTTTCCGTTATCCATTCTAACCGGGAAATTTACAACTAAGGTGCGTTGAGGAAGCCTGAGCCTTTCTCTTAGGTCATCGGCAAGTGCAAGATTCTCGCAAGCCCTTTCAAACTGTGCAACTGCATTCTCAAAGGCAGGCGACTTAAATAGATCGTCCATTTTTTCTCCTCTTTAAGAAACATAAATTAGAGTTGTTTAAGTATAAGAGAGATCCTTTGCATTACCAAATGTTTCAGTTGAATCTATACGGTTTTCGCTGGTATTACCGCATAGCCAGACAAACATCAAATATAAGCGGATTACAAAATGCCGCGTTGTGTATACCAGACATTTGATGAGGGTATTCCCATACAGAAGTCCGGAAGTATAGGCCATTTCTCCTCAGAAGAGTATAAAGGGAATTTACACCGACTAGGCTTTAATCTCCTGATTCTTTTGGAATCTTTCAAATATCTTTTTTGCACCGAAATAGATGACTCCAATAACCCCCACAGCGGCAAACACCGGAAGGGCAACAGCCAAAATGGATAGAGTAATTGATCCACCTGCCTCAATCGTTGCTATAATTGGATTTGCCAAACCCCATGTTGTCGCAGTTGAAGCCAGGCGCGTTATGGTCGTGGCGCTTTGAACCGTACCGGCAACGCCGCCGCCCACTATGATAGCAAGCGCCCATTTAAGAAGCGGACTCATATCGGAAACAGATGAGGCCATTACAATTGTGCCTGCAACGATTGCGGCAGGCATAGCAACTGTATCCAATAGATTATCAATCCAGGGAATATAATAGCCGGAGATTTCAAGGCACGTAGCCACTCCAAAGGCCGTAAGGGCGGGATAAGTGCCGATCCACTCAAAGCCCGGTGCCAGATTAAGGTGTCCTGCAAGAGACGCAATGCCCATTATAAAAAGGGGCACAAACACCCTAAAGCCACATGCCGCACTCAGGCCGATTCCAAGACATATGCCAAGTAAGGTATCCATGTTCTTCCTCCTTATGCATTAACCCGGTTTTGCCAAAAATTAAGGAGAACTACCGTTTCCCGTCTCAATTTTTGAGGCAAAGCCACTGACTCTATTATTATACGCTCCGGGCAGGATTTTCACCACAATGACACATTGACAAGAAATTCCGTTTGTTATATATACAGGGAATCAAAAATCTCCGGCTATATAAATCAGGGGGATAAATAATGTTATACATAACGCGGCCGAATCTTGGACAGCCCTTAATAACCACAGCCTCTGAGCTCTCCTCAGGTATCAGCCTTATAATCTCTGCCGAGTCAAATATGAAAGACTCAGATGTTAAAAACTCGCTGAACAATAATCTGACAATCAGACCCGTTGACCAGAAGGACATAAAATTTCCACTTGAAGTCGTCAGCGTGCAGGCAGCAAATGTCAACCACCAAAGAGACGTGTCCTTTAACCACATTGAAACCCACTTAATCATACACAAAATCCTTGAACTGGGGAGAAAGGAAATCCCATTTTGGGAGGTGATTGTCCACATTCAAGGAGGCGATGTACTGAGCGGCAAGAGGAAGCGCCTTTTTGATTTAATTCTCACCCACGGCTCTGAGATAAGTGAAAATAACCATGCCCTATGCGTTTACGAGTCGATTGGAAATAATCTGAGATTCATACATTCAACAGACCTCCATATTGCAAGGAGAAACGATAAAATACTCGAAATGATAAAGGGCAAAGCGCCCAAGGTTGTCTACGAAGATGCCAAAAAGGGTCTTATTAACTTCAATGAAAACTTTCGACGCCTCATCCGGTACGTCAACAGCCACTCAGATGAAATAGATTTTTTGATTGTCTCTGGAGACATAGTTGACTATTATCAGCCAGATGAATTTTATAAGCCAGACCCATTAGATATGAGCGTATGCCCTTTTGAGGAATCGAATTTGTCTATCTTCTGCGACTCTGTTCTAGGAAGGGATCTAAACCAAAATAATGAACTCACAATTCCAATATTTACTACGACTGGAAACCATGATTTCCGACCCTATCATTACAACCTAAGCCAGGAGGAGTTGTTTAAAAGTTTCGGACTAAAAGAGGAGTATGTCCACTATCTCGATGAAACGAAGGTACTTCATCTGGACCCAATACTCACCGCCAATATCAAATGGCTAAAGGAATATTTCAGGCATGTAAATCCGGATTTAGACTATATTGTCAGGTTTGGAAGTACCGACCTGTTGTTTCTCGATGGCGGTAAAGACAACTACTCTTTTTTTTCCCACCTCTGGGATGCGATCGGCGGCTCTCCTGATACGGATTGTGTAACAGACCTCCAGATGGAGATTATTGATTCATATTTCGAACAGAAGAAAAATAAAGGCCCCATTCTTATGGTTATGCACACGCCGCCTGTAAACATAAGGGGAAAATATGTAAAAGAGGAACTCTATGAGGATTTTCGTAGGGAGAAAACAGGCAACGGCTGGATAGATTATAGAGACAGGGACCTGAGCTATGGTTCCCTTGCATATAATTGGGAGAGGTTTCTTGAGGTTCTTACCGGACTAACAAACAAAAGGGGATACAAGGTAGATCTAGTCCTCTCAGGACACGCACATCAAAACATAGAGTTTCGGCTAGAATCCTACTACGACCGCAAGGATAAAAGGAAAGAGGTGGGGATATACTGCTGGAATTACAGCGACCAACTGGCCGGCAAAACAACATCGAAGGCGAGAAAAGGGTGGTGGGAGAAAAATAGGCCATTTGTTATTCAAACCGCCGCGACGGGTCCACAGGGAAAGGATGAGCCAGAGATAAGAAGAATCACCATTGAAAACAACGAGATAAAAGAAATGACTCCTATAAAGATGAACAACCTAGAGTAGATAGACATTTGGTCCGCGACTTAGAAATCCCCTGAATAAATCACCTAAAAACCGCTGAGTTCCTGACAAAAATTTGTTGTAGATTGTATATCAAATCCTGCCCCGTTATAAAAATCAAATGGTTTAGATAAGTTAGAAAAGGAAGCGTTATGGCATAGTTCTTGCGATATTAAAAACATTAATGATCGGAACAGCTCTATCCAGAAAAAGCAGAGGGAAAAACCAAAGAAACGCTTCCCTAGCAACTGGCATAAAATGGTCTCCCAACGAGATGCGATGGCTTCCAGTTTTAGCCGGTTTCGGTGTCACAGTAGTAGTCACTTTGGGTTTATATGTCATCATTTGGCACATGCAAGTCTGGTCAAATCTGGAGATACTTACTAAAGCCCAGTCCGTCCTACCCAAGGCGTTGCTGGTTACAGGATTTATAATGGCTTTACTACTTGCGTTGGCGATCCAACTTGTTCAAACAGCGCGACTTCGCGCAAAGGAAATCGAATCGCTCAAGCAAGAGCTACAGAACCAAATTGCTAAGTGCAGGCAAACGGAGAAGGCGCTAATAGAATCCAATCACAAATTTCAACTTATCACCGAAAATATAGAAGAGGCCGTTCTTGTATACGATATAAACTGCAAGCTCCAGTATGCGAATTCACCATTCGAGGTATTAACTGGGTACACAACCAAAGAACTCTATGATAGGGACTTTATCAATTACGTTCATCCAGATGACAAGGCGAGGATTACGCAACAATGGGAAAAGCTGCTTCAAGGCAAGAGTCTCTGGGGAGAGGAATTCCGTATTCTAACCAAAGATGGACAGACAAAATGGTGTTTGAGTTCCTGGAGTCCACTGATTAATAAAGAAGGGAAACAAGTAGGCATTCTAGGAACAGCACTTGATATTACCGAGCACAAGCGGGTAGAGGAGATACTGCGAGAATCAGAGATGAAATTCCGCTCTGTGGTGGAGTCGGCTAATGATGCGATTATTTTGGCTAATGACAGTGGAAATATCATTTCATGCAATAAAAGCACACAAATCATCTTCGGTTATACTCAAGAAGAACTGCTGGGCAAGCCCCTTGATCTTTTGTTATCTGAACAACACAGAAACGATATAAGGCTTGGGTGGTTTAAATTAAGCGGCAGCAAACACGGTATTATCGGAAAAACAGTTGAACTGCGTGGGCTTAGGAAAAACGGTAGCGAATTCCCACTGGAGCTTTCACTCGCCGATTGGAAAATAGGAGAAGGAATCTTCTACAGTGGTATTATCCGTGACATCACAGAGCGTAAGAGGACAGAAGGAAAGTTATATGAAATCAATGCCGCTCTTGAAAACGCCCTTGAAGGTATAAGTTTTTTGGATATGCAGGGCCGTTACCTAAGTGTAAACAGGGCATATGCAACCATATTTGGTTGCAATGTCAATGAGATGATTGGCATGGAATGGCAGAAAACCGTGCACCCTAATGACCTCGAAAGGGAGATAAACGCCCATAAGGATATGCTGAGAATCGGAAAGGTAAAGTTCGAATCAAGAGGCTTTCGTAAGGACGGTTCCACTTTTTATCAAGAAGTAACAATCATTAAAAACATTGATAAGAATGGGCAACTCAAGGGTCACTATCGCTTTGTACGTGATGTCACAGAGCGCAAAATGGCAGAAGAAAGGCAGGCCCAGCTCCTCAGAGAACTAGAAAGCGTTAATCGAGAGCTAAATGATTTTGCATATATCGTTTCCCATGATCTGAAAGCCCCTCTACGTGCAATCGGTTCGTTAGCAAATTGGATACTGGCCGATTACGCCGATAAATTCGATGAAGATGGTAAAGAGCAAATGAATCTGCTCCTCAGCAGGGTAAAGCGAATGCACGATTTAATTGAGGGCATTCTACAATACTCAAGGGTTGGGCGTATCAGAGAAGAAAAGGTAGAGGTGAACCTAAACGGGCTTGTGCCTGAAATAATTGATATGATCGCCCCACCAGAAAATATTGAAATAAAGATCGAAAACGAATTACCTAACATTCTGTGTGAGAAGACACGCATCCAACAGGTCTTCCAAAACTTACTAAGCAATGCCATAAAATTTATGGATAAACCGAAAGGGGAGATTAAAATTGGCTGTATTGAAAATAATGGCTGTTGGAGATTTAGTGTCACAGATAACGGACCGGGGATTGATGAAAAGCACTTTACAAAGATTTTTCAGATATTTCAAACATTATCACCGCGTGATGAATTTGAGAGCACAGGTATTGGTCTTTCAATAGTAAAAAAAATTATCGAAATGTATGGTGGAGAGGTTTGGGTAGAATCGAAGGTCGGTTACGGAAGTACATTCTTTTTTACACTGCCGAAGGGGGAAGCAAGGAACTCGACTTTTAACAATGCCACAGGGGGTAGAAGATGAAGAGCCAAAAACCAATTCTCCTTGTCGAAGACGATCGAGTTGATCAAATAACCGTTAAACGGGCCCTCAAAGATATAAATGTCACTAATCAGTTAATCATCGTCGGCAATGGCGAGGAGGCACTTGAGTTTTTAAGAGATGAGAAAAATGAAAAACCTAGTATTATTCTTCTGGACTTAAATATGCCTAAGATGAACGGTATAGAGTTTCTAAAGTTAGCAAAACAAGACAACTCGCTAAAAAGGATTCCAGTTGTAGTTTTGACAACATCCAAACAGGATCAGGATAAAATTGAAAGCTTTAATTTGGGTGTTGCGGGCTATATGATTAAACCGATTGACTATATGCAATTCGTCGACGTGATAAGAACTATCAATATGTACTGGACGCTGAGTGAGCTACCGGAATGAAGAAGGACCCGTCCTTCTAAAGAAGATTAGAGGGGAGTACGTTACAATGTACCCCCCTATAGCTGGAGTAATAACCCTCTCTGAATTTAGCAACATTTATTGCCTATTTTGTACTCGCGTAATTTTTAGCTATCTGATCCCAGTTGACCACATTCCACCAAGCTGAAATATAATCTGCGCGCCGATTTTGGTATTTGAGATAGTAGGCGTGCTCCCAAACGTCAAGACCGAGAATAGGCTTTAAGCCTTCGGATATGGGGTTATCCTGATTGGGGGTCGAAGTTATGATCAGCTTACCGCCTTTATCCACACATAGCCAGGCCCAGCCACTTCCGAACCGACCGAGGGCAGCTTTGGAGAACTGATCCTTGAAGTTCGCGAAACTGCCAAAAGCAGAATTAATCGCATCTGCAAGCTCGCCTTTAGGCTCCCCTCCGCCGTTTGGACTCATCATGGGCCAAAACATGGTGTGGTTAAGATGACCTCCGCCATTGTTACGAACAGCAGTACGTATGTCTTCAGGGATCGCATTTAGATTCTTTAGCAGATCCTCAACGCTCTTGCTCTGTAGATCGGGGTACTTTTCTAAGGCCGCGTTGAGGTTGTTTACGTAAGTGCGATGATGCCCTGTATAGTGAATCTCCATTGTACGGGCGTCAATGTGCGGCTCGAGTGCGTCATAACTATAGGGCAATTTCGGTAATTCGTGTGCCATAACAAACCTCCTTCTACTGAAATTTTATTTATATAAATGATGAAAAACAAAAATAACCATTGAGAGATTGTAAGTAAAGGATTTTATTAAGATATTATAGCTTTCTAATTGGAGGGTGTCAAAAAGAATTAGTTCAAAATGCGATATATCAATCTTTGACAAAGGAGCCATTTTGGTTTTATTATCTAAAAAGTGTATTGAATTTCTTGTATATCTCATTATAAATACAAACCCTATTATTCTGAGCAGGGTGAGGACTGTTGTCTTTATCACAAATAAATAGATGCTATCGGCGTATTTGATTCTATATATGAACTAAGAAAAGGTCTGGGGCATGAAAGAAGATTTTATTATAGAACTTAAAGATGTCTATAAGTCATTTAACTCAAAAGAAGTCCACACGGGTGTTACACTCTCGATCAGAAGAGATGAGAATATAACCATACTCGGTGGTAGCGGATCAGGCAAAAGCGTTCTCCTTAAAGAGATTACCGGCCTTATAAAACCCGATAGCGGTCAGATTATTGTGGATGGCGAAGACATTGTTCCAATGGATGAGAATGAGCTTGTACATGTAAGAAAAAAAATCGGAATGCTTTTTCAGGGGGCAGCCCTTTTTGATTCTCTCACTGTGTATGAGAACATAGCCTACCCACTTAGAGAACACTCAAAACACACCGAAAATGAAATAAAGGAGATAGTTTCAAGAAATCTCGAGCTTGTAGGACTTCCAGGAATAGAGGATAAACTCCCTTCGGATCTAAGCGGGGGCATGAAAAAGCGCGTCGGGCTTGCAAGGGCAATGGCTATGGAACCAAAGATCCTGCTCTATGATGAACCGACAACAGGACTTGACCCACCGAACACAAGCAGAATCAATCACCTAATAAGAGAGATGCAGCAAAAATTTGGAGTAACCGGAGTTATTATCACGCACGATGTTACGAGCGCATTCGAGATTTCAGATAGAATCGCGTTTCTCTATAAGGGAAAAATCATATTCGTAGGAACTGTAGAAGAGGCTAAGAATACGACAATTGAGGCTCTAAGCGATTTTATTCACGGCAGACTCGAAGACGATTAAGTCTAAATTAAATCCTAAGGCTCGAGTTATTCTCCGAAATAACCCCTTATATTGGGTGAAAAGGAGTTGCGCAATATATACAAGATTGGATCAGAAATAAGGTCTAGACAGGACAGTAAAGCTCAATACACTGATTCCATACTTTTATCTAGAAATGTTCTAACTCTAATCTGTTTTCCATCGGTAAGAACTGTGATTGTACCCTGAACGTCGGTTTGAAAAATATACTGTGTTTTCTCATCATCGCCTTTTATTGTCCTTGGGTAATGTGATTCATTAAAATTCTGGAATCCAGAGTTTGTCACGATAATCATCGGAGAAATCGCCGATATGAAATCAGTAATGCTATTTTGCCTCATAAAGAACTTTGGTACATAGAGCACATCGCTTCTGATTCTATCTCTATATGTCTTAATAAGCTCGGACTGTACCCTCTCTTCTGTTATACCTTCTCCAAAGAGAAAGCCCGTGTTTTTGAAAGTCAATTTCCCTATAATCGGATAGGGCCTTAATGAATCCTCATACCTAAGTTCCACTCTTGGCTTTAGAAACTCGATTTGAACTCCTTCTATATTGAGAGTTTCTACCTCATCCGATATATCCTTCCAAATAATATTTCTATCCCTCATTATCTCCCAAATCTTGCTGTCAAGCCTCTGTCCATTTGTCCACAACCTCTCTACACTTAATTTCTGTATTATGCCTTTGACACCTGCTAGATGGTCTCTATCGAGGGAGGTTAAGATCAGATAATTAATCCTTGTAACACCCGATTTAAGAAGAAATGGGACAACAACCCCTTTTTCTATGTAGCCGCCTGTGTCGTGGTATGAAAACCCACCGTCAACGAGAACTGTCTTTTCTTCGGGAAGGCGTATGAAGATTATATCCCTACTTCCGGCATCAAGAAAATCCACCTCTAGAAACCCCTTCTTCGAATTGCTCAATATACCGTATGCCGAGGCGAGAAGAAATCCCAGAATGAGAAATGGAAGAAGAAATCTGAGTCTGTGATGTATCTTTTGAAAAAGGATAACCAAAGCTATAGCCATGTAGAATATCCAACTTACACCACTTAGAGGCGGAACAGTCAGAGAAGAAAGAGGGATTTTTAAAAACTGACTGTTCCCCCAAAGAAATAATTTCGTAAAAAAAATGTCCGCATAAAGGAAAGGCATAGCAATAGTTTTGGACATTACAAAGGCCAAGAAAGAGAGAAGCCCAAGGGGAACTATAAGAAATTCGGAGAAAGGAACAAGAATGAGGTTTGCAGGGATAGATACAAAAGAGAAGATTCCAAAAGACGTTATTATAAACGGCAAAGTGGCGGCTGATGCAGCAATAGTGGTCTTTACGCTTGATGAGAACTTATCTTTAAGCGTGCTTAGCTTGAACGGATAAAACTTATTCATAATGAGTATTCCGAGAACCGAGGCAAAAGAGAGTTGAAATGATAGCTCAAAGATTGCCCATGGGTGCCAAAGGAGAATAATAAAAGCTGAAACGGCAAGCGTATTTAATCTATTTTCCTCTCTGCCTATAACTATCGAGATTAAGTAAAGCGCAGCCATTATAGATGCCCGTACCACAGGGGTGGCGAATCCCGCAAGGGCTGTGTATATGAAAAGGGGAATAATTGTGAGAGCGGCTGCAAGTCTTTGCACCCGAAACCTAAGAAGAAGGAATTCGGAGCGCTTCAAAGTCCATTTAATCAAGATATAAAAAACAAGTACAACCGCTGCCACATGAAGCCCTGAAATTGAAAGGATGTGGCT
The DNA here is from genome assembly GCA_964389705.1 of uncultured Spirochaetia bacterium. Taxonomy (GTDB): domain Bacteria; phylum Desulfobacterota_D; class UBA1144; order Nemesobacterales; family CSP1-2; genus PSLL01. The sequence goes on along the minus strand of CAYMEO010000001.1, from coordinate 23,446 downwards.
TATTCCAGATTTGGAGAACTGATCCCTTAATTCAGATGGCACCGCACCTTGATCCCCAATTGTCATAGCATTTAGTATTTCGCTCTCGGGAAAAGGAGATTTCTTTCTTACAAAATTTCCAAACCTCACTCTAAATCTATCTATCGCGTGGAGAAAGAAATTCGAGGACTTGTCCTTCCCAAACGATATAATCCATTGCTCTCCCGGAACAAATCCAGTAGCATAAATCCCCTGTCTTTCATAGTAGCGCTTGATGTTGAAACTGCCCGGATTTTGAAAACTCCTTGGGATTCTGAGATTCGTACGGAGCACCCTAACCCTATCCCCGTCTGCAAGCCCTCCTATTCTCTCCTCCGTAGATATCATTACCTTCCCCGATACCTGCTCCCTTTTCCCTTCTATAAAAACGGCTTGGGCATCAATAAACAACCTCGATCCCTTTTCCCTACTCTCTGGAGATTCAAATAGAATCCCTTCAATGTCGAGTTCTTTTCCCGTAAAGTGAGAGATGTGATTTTCTGGAAGGTTCGGTCTTGTAGAAAATAGAATCCCAATTGGAATGAATATTAAGAAACCGAATTTGGGTTTAAAAAGGGACAAGGCACCGAAGATGGGAGAGAGAAGTACGATCAGAATCCATCCGTTCTTTGCCCACTCGGCAATTAGTATTCCTGAGACAAAGCCAAGGAGCGGACCTAGGATTTTATATTTTAGGAGAAAGGAATCCATTTATTCATTCTATCCACGCCTATTTATGATTAAATAGATACCCTTTTTACAAGAACCACTGCATAGGCCGCTATTCCTTCTCCCCTGCCAGTGAAACCCATAGTGTCTGTCGTTGTTGCTTTTATACACAGAGAATCCTCTGAAACCTGGGTTACCAAAGAGAGCCTTTCTTTCATCTGAGATATGTATTGAGAGAGCCTTGGCCTTTCGCAGACTAATATGCTATCTATGTTTTCAATCTTGAAACCCCTGGAATTCGATAGCGCTATCACTTGATTGAGAAGAATTAAACTTGACACCCCCTTGTATCTGGGATCACTATCCGGGAAATGGCTTCCAATATCCCTTTCTCCAATTGCCCCCAATATAGCGTCGCATATAGCATGCGTGAGAACATCGGCATCCGAATGACCTTTAAGCCCCAGCTCAAACGGAATCTCTACCCCTCCAAGAATTAGCTTTCTTTCTTTTGAGAACCTATGTGCGTCAAATCCAATTCCCACTCTATACATGATTTTTTGCATCTTTCAAAGCCAGTTCTGCAATGAGCAAATCCTCTTCGGTAGTGATTTTCATATTCATTTGAGAGCCCTGTATAAGTCTTACCCGTATACCAAGCCTCTCAACTAGAGATGACTCATCTGTACCGAGAAATCCGTCTTCTTCACTCATTCCATAAGCCCTCTTTAGAATATCGTACCGAAAAGCCTGAGGGGTCTGAGCAAGCCAAAGAGACTCACGCGGTAGAGTCCTTTGAATGTATCCCTCAGAGGATTCCTTTACCGTATCTTTTACTGGCACGGCGACAATCGCCCCGCCTGATTTTAGAGCCTCTTCTATAGATTTTTCAATCAGATCAACTGTTACAAACGGGCGCACCCCGTCATGGACTACAACTATATCTGTTTCGTTTGAGATTGAACTAAAACCCCTTTTTACAGAATGCTGCCTTTCTTCACCGCCAGGGACAATCTCTTTGATCTTTTTAAATTGAAACCTCTTCACTATTTCTTCACGACAGTACTCAGTCGAATCTTCGGAGACAACGAGTATTATCTCTCCTACCGAAGGGGATTCTTCGAATCTCTCAATTGAATGGACAAGAACCGGTTTTCCGCCAAGGAGCTGAAACTGTTTTCTCCTACCTACACTGAATCTTTTTCCCCACCCCGCTGCGGCTATTATTGCGGCGGCTTTTACATTAATCATATATATAAATACCCAGAAGGTATAAAGAAAAACACAGGGTCAGGATAAAAGAATGAGGAATACTTCTAACTCCTGATCCCTTTATTCCCCGTATATTTATTTATATCTTCTATTGACTTCTCAACCACCAAAACCAGAGACCATGCCCTCTTCCTTAACCCTTGAGAATATCATCCTTCCCGTAGGAGTTTGAAGTACACTCGTTATGGAAACCTCTATCTCCCTTCCCACATACCTCTTAGCATCATCTACAACAACCATAGTCCCATCCTCAAGATAACCTATGCCTTGGTTTTCTTCCTTTCCCTCTTTAACGACGCGTATATTGATTGTCTCGCCCGGAAGCACCACGGGTCTAAGCGCGCTTGAAAGCTGATTGAGATTGAGTACCTTCACACCGTGAAGCCCTGCAACCTTATTCAGATTGAAATCATTCGTTACTATAATCCCTTTGATACTCTTTGCGAGTTCTACAAGCTTTAAATCCGTCTCCTTTATCTTCGGGAAATCGTGGCTTGTAATCTTAATTACAATATTGGGAATCTCCTGCATACGCTTTAGCACATCGAGTCCCCTTCTTCCCCTTACCCTCTTAATCGGATCAATTGAATCAGCTATGTATTGGAGCTCTTTAATTATAAACTTGGGCACAATTATAAGCCCCTCAATAAACCCAGCCTCGGCAACATCCGCGATCCTTCCGTCTATAATGACGCTTGTATCGAGTATCTTGGGTCCACCAAAGTTACTCTTAGCAAAAGACCTCTTTCCCATCTGGTCGGCTTCCCAACCCTTCCTCATTCCCATCCTTATTCCGATATAGAAAAGCCAAAGAAAAGCTACAATAAGGGCGTACGGAGCGATGTGTGGGATTCCCAACTCCTCAATCAATTCTTTAAATGCCAAAAAAGCAAGCGAGGCAATAGCTACTCCTATTGCGCCTCCGAGCATTGACCTTGGAGTAATTTGATCAATCTTGGGTTCAAGCCCCCATAAAATTCCAAGGGCTACGGCACCGAATATAATTCCAATAGCAGCTGCCATAACGATAATAGTACTCTCGGTATGATGTGGATTATATAAATATGTGATCCCAAAGCCCAACGCTACCGCCAGAACTAAGAAAAGAACTCTAACCTTCATTTCTTCCTCACCCCCTTTTCCCTACCCCTATATCTACCCTTGAGTAAAGCTAAGTATAAGTCATAATGAATAGGTTTACAAGCTTCTAAGTGTCTCTTTTTGCTCTATTTTTAACTTCTCGCTGACCAAAACGCGTAGATAATGTACCATTAACAGTAACATCGAGATCCTTTGATGTAAATAGAAAAGGCTCCGTTACATAAAAAGGATACGGCAGCATAGATAGTTCAGTTTTGTGAAAAAGAAGCGAAACAAATTACGCCATTGTAAATTCCACAAGTATGGTGTAATTTTAAGTATTCGATTGAAAGGACATTGTAGAGAAGCCTTGCAAAAAGCTCCTACAAATTCAGTTGACTAATTGGTTGAATTTCTAAGACCGAATCAAAATGAAAGAGGAAATTCAAAAGGCAGTTTCTGAGTCCATAGAGGCTATAGAAAGAATGGGTTTTGTATCTGCTCCTGTAGAAATTTCAATCACAGTTCCAAAAAAAAGGGAATTTGGAGATTTCTCAACGAACATTGCCCTCGTCCTTGGGAGTGAGATAAAGAAAAGCCCGCGTGAAGTTGCAGAACTAATTATCGAAAATATACCTAAAGAGAGAAGGAATCTGTTTAAAAAGATAGAGATCGCGGGCCCCGGTTTTATAAATTTTTTCATAAAAGAGGAGGCAATTGCAACTAAAATCACAGAAATAGAAAGGCTTGGAGAGAATTTCGGAAATTCTAATATAGGAAACGGACAGAGGGTAATCGTTGAATTCGTAAGTGCAAACCCGACGGGATACCTACACATCGGTCATGCAAGAAACGCCGCTGTAGGAGATGCAATTTCAGAAATTCTAAAGGCCACGGGCTTTGATGTTACAAGGGAATTTTATATAAATGATGCGGGGAGACAAATGGAGCTTCTCGGGCTTTCCGTTTATAGAAAATACGAAGAGCTCTTTGGAATTAAGAAAGATATGCCCGAAGACGGGTATTATGGGGAATACATAAAAGAGATTGCCGAAGAGATCAAAGATAAAATAGGAATGGGGCTCCTTAAAGAAGCCCGAGAGGAAGAGGCTGTATCTTATTGCAGGGAATATGCTAGGAGGAGACTACTTGATGAAATAAAGAGGGATTTAACCGACTTTGGCGTGACATTCGATAGCTGGTACAGCGAACTGGAAGAACTATATAGACCTATTCCAGAGCTCGGCTATAAAAATAAAATCGATTGTATAAAAAATGAACTTAGAAAGCGGGATGCCATTGAGGAAAAAGACGATGCACTCTGGTTTCAGGCCTCCCGATTTGGGGATTCTCAGGATTGGGTGCTCGTAAAAAAGGACGGAAGCCCAACGTATTTCCTCTCAGACATCACATATCACTACGACAAATTCTATAGGGGATTTAAAAGACTCATAAACGTGTGGGGAGCAGACCACCACGGACACATTGCGCGTCTTAAGGCCGCCCTTAGAGCACTTGGGCTCGATGACTCCCAACTCGATGTAGTTCTAATCCAGTTTGTAAGACTCATAAGAGAGGGACGCGAAGTCTCTATGTCAAAGCGCGCTGGAAGTTACATCACAATGCGTGAGGTCATGGAAGAGGTTGGGCGCGATGTGATGAGGTTTTTTCTCCTTATGCGGAGTTCAGATGCCCATTTAGACTTCGATCTGGATTTGGCAAAACGGGAATCGAGCGAAAACCCTGTCTATTACATCCAGTATGCACACGCAAGGATTGGAAGTATATTTGAAAAAGCCAGGGAAAGAGGAATTCTTCCCTCAAAGGAATCCTTAAGCCTTTTGAGTCTCCCTGAGGAGATTGAGATTATAAAAAAACTCCTGCTTTTCCCCGAAGTGATAATGGAAAGCGCCTCATCACTCTCACCCCATAGAGTGGCGTTTTACCTGCAAGAGATTGCTTCGGATTTTCATATCTACTATAATAAAAATAGAATCCTCAGTGATGATCGGAACCTCAGTGGTGCCCGACTTTACTTTATTGACTGTATCAGGACGGTTATAAGAAATGGACTCAAGTTACTCGGAGTCTCTGTACCCCAGAGAATGTAACGGATGAGTGATAGAAATAATTCGAGTAATCGTCAGGTTGTACATATATTCATTGGGTTTTTAATCCTATTTGTCCTTGCATTTAGCCTGGGTGTAGTTGTAGGAAAGGGACTTGGGGGAGCGCAATCTTGGATAAACAAAAAAGGGGAGCCCACGAAAAATTTAACCGATTTTAAAGAGACAGGAAAAACACCTGAGGAAACAGCCGAAAGAAAATCAATATCTGAGCAGATACCGACCCCCTTCGAAGAAGAAAAATTATCCTCAACGCCCGCACCCAAGGACATAAAAATAGAGACTATGGGAATTACCAAAAAGGATATAGCGGTTTTTCGGGGCGAAACAGATGGGAGGTATACGGTTCAGATAGGGGCATTTCAAAGAGAAGAAGAGGCAAAAAAAATCGTAAAGAGCCTTATATCTAAGGGGTACCCTGCATTTATAAAATCTGTCGAGATCCCAGGAAAGGGAACCTGGTATAGAATAAGAGTAGGGAAGTTTAAAACTAGAGAGGAAGCCGAACTCTACGGAGACAATTTAAAAAAGGATCCTGATATAAAATCGGTGCTCATTAAGGTGAACGATTGAGAAAACCGGCGCCATTTATACTGATCTTGATTTTCTCCTTTACTGTAGCTGCCTTTGCGGAAGGCAAGGTTTCATCCAGCTTTGAAACAGACTTGGGACTCTATGTCATTGTCTTCGATGTCATTCAAGGCAAGGTTACAGTAAACCTGCCCGATGATATAACTGTAGGCGATACCATCTCAGGCACAATAACTACAGAGCCAAGGGGCAAGATCGAAGAAGAGCGACACAAGAATGCAGATGAGTTAAACGGATACCTCATTGAAATAGGAAAAGAGAGGACATCTGTGGCTGAAGGAGTTATCAAATGGACTGTTCCTGTCACCTTAAGCCGAGAGCCGATATATCTCGTTCTCAGAGATAAAAATGGGGAGGAGATAGCCAGAGCCCAAATTCCATTCGAGATTGCACCTGCCGCTGAGAGAACAGCAACTCCTTCTCCTGGGAATTACCAATTTCCTGGGATTGGACAAGCAGGAAAACCGATTTGGATTGGGGGACTGTTTGATGGAAACTTCAACACTACAGCAGTTAAGATCGGTGGCCGAGAGACCAGGCTTATTGCTGAGTCGCCAAGAAAGCTCGTCATTGAAAGTCCAAAAGAAATCGTTGGATCTACAGAGATAGAACTCAAAGAGGGAAACCTGATAATGAAGAGAGGTTTTAACAACCTTCGCGTGGTAAAAATCGATCAAGGAGAAGCCTCTCCTCTTTCTACACCTGAGCCGATAAAATTAAAAACTGAAGAGCAAATCTCAACCTCCTCTCACGTCACTGAGCCAATAAAAAGGGCTGAAGCCGGAACGACTAGGCAAACCTTGCCAATAGAGGGTATGGAAAAGAAACGAAGACTGAAAATAACCGAGGGGGGTAAAAACCCAATTCCATCCCCTACGCCGTTTACCGAAAAACTGATAAAAACGGGTATTGAAAACAAAACTGTGACAATACCTCCAACTCAATCCAGCGGAAGATACACTATTCAAATAGGATCTTTTAAAACAGAAGAGGAAGCAAAAGAAACCACAGAAGACTTAACATCCAAGGGATACCCGGCCTTTGTGACAACGGCGCAGATTCCCGGAAAAGGCACCTGGTACAGAGTAAGGATAGGAAAGTTTAAAACTATAAAAGATGCCAAAACCTACAGGGATAAATTAAAGAACCTGGAACCATCTATAGAATCAGCCTTCATTACAGTGAATAATTGATAGACCCAAACTATAAAAGAAAGCCGATTTAATTCTCCTGTTTTTAGAGCCAAAATTCAATTATACTAACTAATAGGCAAAAAATCCGAAATGGAGTTAGCAATGTCTACCCCTGATGAGGTATTAGATAGGGCTAAGGGCAGAAAGGGACCATCCACATCAAAACTTCTAGGGCGTGAGATTAAGACCTGGTGGATACTCATAATGCGCCCTATTGAAGACTACCTAATTGAGAAAAAGGTACATCCTAATGTCCTTACGTTTACGTCTGTGATAGTTTCTGCTATAGCGGGGCTCCTATTCCATCTGGGGTGGATTTTTATTGCCGGAATAGTTCTCCTCGCCGGCTCAAACTTTGATATGCTCGATGGCCGCGTTGCAAGAGCGCAGGGACTGAGCAGTGAATACGGGGCGTTTTTTGACTCCTGCTTAGATAGATTTGCCGAAATACTCATTTACTTAGGGCTGCTCAGCTATTTTCATGGGACCCTGTTTTCGTATGTCGTCTTCCTAATTCTCGGTGCAACAACTATGGTAAGCTACACAAGAGCAAGGGCAGAGAGTTTGGGGATTGATTGCGAAGTGGGGATGATGCAGAGAACAGAGAGAATAGTATATCTAGGCGCCTTTTCCGTATTTAACTTATTTGGCAACTTCATAACATCGGCGCTTGGGCTTAGACCGGGAGATTACCTGCTTAAACTCGCTCTGGCCATAATATTAGTTTTTTCCGCTCATACAGCCATTGAGAGGATGATCTATGTAACAAAAAAATTGAAAGAAAGGGAGAGCAGAAAAATCGAAGAAAGCGGTGATAAAACTCCGCTAGATAGTTGATTGTCGGCCTTTAGACATTTGGCACTTATAACAATTCAATGTCGAAACACAAAAATAATGAATAATCCTTTGTGAAGTATAAGAGTAAACACTCCTTAGCAAACCAACCAGGGGTAGGGTTTGCTCTATAAGCTGCGGTATCTTCGCTTTAATATTTTGCAACTATTCAGACTTACTGTTCTCACTTGATTCCTTATCGAACGCCGTTCTCTCCTTTATCCTGCTTGCCTTTCTTGAGAGCCCTCTAAGGTAGTAGAGCTTTGCTCTTCTTACCCTTCCTTTTCTCTTAACATCTATCCTCTTTATAAGCGGCGAGTGAAGTGGGAAAATCCTCTCTACTCCAATCCCATAAGAGACCTTTCTCACGATGAAAGTCTCCCTTAGGCCTCCGCCTTTTTGGGCAATTACAACACCTTCAAATAGCTGAACTCTTTCTCTGTCCCCTTCCTTGATTGTATAGTGCACAGTAACGGTATCGCCTGGGCGAAATTGCGGCAAATCCGTTCTTTGAGCGGCTTTTTCAATCTCATCTATAACGTTCATCTTACCTCTCCTTCTTTACTACCACGAATTGACACGAATGAAATAAGTGTGGAATACAGAATGCAGCAGTATTTCTTAGCCGTATTCCGTGTTCCATTTTCTTCTGTTTGCATATATTGGTGTCCATCCATGGTTAAAATTTTCCTTTTTCATCATTTAGACCGCAAGTAGCCTATCGAGTATAATCGCCGCGGCACTTCTTACAGAGAGATGGTTGTAATTTGTATTTCCTTCAATTGGCTTGAGAGCGTAATCAGCTTTTTCCATAACCTCTTTGGCAATCCCCCAGCCTGTGCCAAAAAGAATTAGATAAGGCTCCCTCCCTGAGTGAATATTCTCCCTGAGTTCTGAGTAGCCCGTTAAATTCTCTCTAGGCCTTGCGTCAGTTACAACTATCTTGGGTATTGAACCCTCTGTTTTTTCGATCTCCTCTAAGACCTCATATAGAGAGGTTTTTATCCGAACAAGGCCAAGGGCTTCGTTCCTCGTTGGATTATACAAAACCCCTGGTCCCTCCGTCCAATGCCGAATCACCCTCTCTACAAGTGCCCTCTGTTCTTCAATGGGGTGCACAAGAAAAAACCCCTTTACCCCATAAGTTCTACACACCCTCGATATATCGTGAACATCCAGATTCGTAAAGGCGGTAGTAACGATTCGGAGGTCTTTATTGTAAACGGGATAATGGATCAATGCAACATACACCCTAAAAGATGGCGGATTTTCCCTTTTGAGCAGATTTATTAATTTCAACTCTGCGACTGTGAGCCTGGTTCTATCAAGCAAATCGGGCCTTCTGAAAAAGGTCCTTTTAATACTTTCTTCTCTTCTCCATTTTTCAATCTCCCCATGGTTTCCTGAAAGTAGAATTTCGGGAACCGCCTTTCCCTTATAAATCTCTGGTCTTGTGTACTGTGGATATTCAAGGAGCCCTTCTCTAAATGAGTCATCGTATGGCGACTTCTCATTGCCGAGAACCCCGGGGATAAGCCTCGAGACGGCATCAACTATAACAGAAGCAGCATACTCTCCACCTGAGAGCACATAATCACCAATTGAGATCTCTCTATCCACATAGATCTCTCTAATTCTTTCGTCTATTCCCTCATATCTTCCACAGATTATTATGAGCTGCTCATATTCGGTAAGTTCTCTTGCGATCTTATCTGAGAACCGCTCTCCCTGAGGGGTAGTAAGTATAACAAGTGATCGCGTGCCGTCGGCTTTTGCAAATTCTATTGCATCCCCAATCGGTCCGGGTTTAAACACCATACCGCCTCCACCACCATAAGGCTTATCGTCTACCGTGTTGTGTTTATCTGAAGCAAAATCCCTTATATCATGTATGCTTATCTTTATTAGACCCTTTTCTTGAGCCTTTTTCAGAATCCCAAATGAAAATTGGGATTCAAAAAACCTAGGGAAAATGGTAAGAATATCATACCTCATGATTTTCCAAATTCGTCCTTAGCCGTAGAGGATATTGAAGATTTTAGCTAAAGAGAGTTTATTTAAAATTTTTTCTGTAAAATCGTGGTTAACGGTCTTTAATCAAGAAGTCCGTCCAAGGGAGAAATAACTACTCGCGAATCTTTGAGGTTTATCTCTTTTACCACAGCATCAATCATTGGAATTAAGAATTCCTTCTTACCCTCTTTAACTACAAGGAGGCTTTGCGGTGTTCTATCAATTAAATTCTCTACATGCCCTAAGTATTCCCCATCGGTTGTATAGACTACAAGCCCTATGAGCTGAAACCAATAGTACTCATCTTCTTCTGTTTGTGCAAGATCAGAGGTATCAACCATAACTGAGCACCCTTGAAGTTTCTCGGCGTCATCTACTGATTCAATTCCTTCGAGCCCTATTATAGCCGATTCCCTTTCGAGTCTCCTTCGAATTATCTTAAACTCTCGAGGTTTTTCTTCACCGTATTTTTGTATAAAAATCCTCTCCAGTCTTGAAAGGTTCCCTAATTGACGACTAAATGGATGGACTCTCAGATCCCCTGAAAGCCCATGCACTTTTGAAATTCTTCCAAAAGGGATAAGGCTCATTTCTCAGTGAGAAATTCCCTATTCAAGAATCTCAAGTACCGCCCGCTTTCTCATCTTGGCGGCGGCGGCGCTCAGTATCGTTCTTATGGCCTTAGCGGTTTTTCCCTGCTTTCCAATGATTTTTCCCAAATCCTCGGGAGAGACCTTTAGTTCAAGCACCGATGTCTGTTCACCGGCAACTTCGCGCACCTCCACCTTCTCCGGGCTATCCACAAGCGATTTCGCAATGTAGCTTACAAGCTCCTTTAGTTTCTCCATATCCCTTTACCTCCTGGTTTTTATCCCTCAAGTTTCACTGATCTGACTTGTCACAATTGAAATCCTACATTAGTTTTGAGATAAGTTTCTCTACCCTTCCTGTAGGCTTTGCGCCGCGTCCAATCCATTCCTTTATTCTTTCGATTTTTACATTAATTATCTGGGGGTCTTTTCTTGGGTCATAATAACCCAAGATCTCCAAAAACCTTCCATCGCGCGGCGCGCGCGAATCGGCAGCTACGATTCTATAAAACGGCTGCTTGTTTGACCCCATCCTCGTAAGCCTTATCTTGACCAAAACGTTTTTCCTCCTTAAAATTCTTAGGGTCCTACTACATAAATCTCATCATTCTCTTTGCGAGTTTCCCTATCTTTCCCATGTTTTTCATCATATCCCGCATCTGAACATAGTTCTTAATCACACGGTTTACATCCTCAACCTTCGTGCCGCTTCCCTTTGCGATTCTCCTGCGCCGACTACCGTTTAGTATTGTGTGATTTTTTCTCTCTTCCCTTGTCATAGAGTTAATTATGGCAATCGTTTTTTTAATCTCTTTCTCAGCCGCCTCAAGGGCTTTAGGGTTCTTAGCAACCTGCTTCATTCCAGGAATCATCTCCACCATGCTCTCAAGGGAACCCATCTTACGCATAGCAAGCATCGCTTCTCTGAAATCTTCAATCGAGAACTCCTTTTTGAGAAGCTTCTTTGCCATCTCCTCAGCCTGCTTCTCTTCAAATGCAGTTTGGGCCTTTTCAATAAATGTAAGCACATCGCCCATGCCAAGAATTCGAGAGGCAATCCTCTCAGGGTGAAACACTTCTAAGGCATCGAGCTTCTCTCCAACCCCAAAGAACTTTATAGGCTTTCCCGTTACTGCCTTAATCGAGAGGGCAGCTCCACCCCTTGCGTCTCCATCCATCTTCGTAAGTATCACGCCATCAATATCGAGGGCATCGTTAAAGCTGGTCGAGACATTTACCGCATCCTGACCCGTCATTGCATCCACAACAAGAAGTATCTCATGAGGATTGATCTCGGCCTTTATCCTTCTGAGTTCATTCATGAGCTCTTCATCAATATGGAGCCTTCCCGCTGTATCCATTATTACAACATCATACCCGCCATAGATGGCAGCAGACATTGCTTCCTTACAAATCTCAACCGGGTCCTTACCCGGCTCAGTATCGTATACACCAACCCCGACCTGATGAGCAAGCACACGGAGCTGTTCTATAGCGGCTGGGCGATAAACGTCTGCAGGAACAAGATAAGGATTCCTCTTATTCTGCTTGAGGTATTTTGCGAGCTTTGCAGCAGTTGTGGTTTTTCCAGAACCCTGAAGCCCCGCAAGCATTATGCCCACCGGAGGGGTAGCCCTCAGGTCAAGCTCAGAGCTTTTTTCTCCAAGCGTTCTTACAAGCTCCTCATAGACGATTTTTATAAACTGCTGTCCAGGACTAAGGCTCTCAATTACTTCCTGCCCTAGGGCACGCTTCCTGACGGAATCTATAAAATCCTTTACTACCTTGAAATTCACGTCGGCCTCAAGAAGGCTGAGGCGCACCTCACGGAGTGCCTCTTGGATGTTGCCCTCGCTGAGCTTTCCATAGCCCCTTATTTTCTTTAAAGTTGAATTGAGCTTTTCAGAAATTCCCTCAAACATAGTCGTCTAAAAGAAGGCTCCTAAAAATGGTATAAACATTAATAGCTAGCACAAGTTATATAGATTGTCAAATGATGATAATAATGATGATAATAAGGGGTAGGCTGATCATTAGGTATAATACTGTTCCAAACTTCTAATTAGGAGGCCATCATGAATGTAGAGGATGTGAAAAAGGTAGGTGTTCTAGGAGCAGGGACAATGGGCTCTGGGATCGCTCAGGTTATAGCTTCAAATGGCAAGGATGTTGTTCTCTTAGATGTTTCTGATTCCGCACTCAGTCGTGGAATAAAGACAATAGGGGATAGTCTAGGGAGGTTCGTAAAAAAGGGAGAAATAAAAGAGGAAGACAGAAATTCCATCTTATCCCGAATCCACACAACTACAAAGTTTGAGGATTTAGGTGATGTTGATTTAGTTATAGAGGCCGTATTTGAAAACATGGATGTAAAAAAGGAGACCTTTAAAAAATTGGATTCATTTACACGCCCGGATGTCATACTTGCTACAAATACATCTTCGCTTCCAATTATAGAAATTGCCGTAAATACAAAAAGACCCGATAAAGTAGTAGGGATGCACTTTTTTAATCCAGCCCCTATTATGAAGCTCGTAGAGGTAGTAAGGAGCCTTGCAACATCGGATGAAACAGCGGAATTCGCCTATAACTTCGCCAAGGCCCTTGGAAAGGACCCGGTTAGAACAAAAGACGTCCCCGGATTTATAGTAAACCGTCTTCTCATGCCCATGCTCAATGAGGCGGTATTTGCCCTTGAAGAAGGGGTGGGAACACCCGAGGACATTGACAAAGCAATGAAGCTCGGAACGAACCAGCCAATCGGACCCCTTGCACTCATAGACCTCATAGGACTCGATGTAACCCTCGATGTAATAGATGTCCTATACCGCGAGTTTAAAGACCCAAAATTCCGTGCTGCACCGCTTCTACGTCAGATGGTTCGTGCAGGATGGCTGGGGAGAAAAACGGGAAGGGGGTTCTATAAGTATTGAGATCTTCGCTCTTACTGTAAGGGCATCTCTTCTAATACTATTCCCTGAGAGTAGATGAAAGCAGAGCTACTTAATTTTTTGAAATATAGGAGACTGCCCTTTTTAATCTCTCTATCACCCTATCCTTTCCTAGAATCTCCATTACCTCGAAGATTCCAGGGCTTACCGTTCCTCCGGTAAGAGCAACCCTTGTTGGCTGGGCGATTTGAATGAGCTTTATTCCCCTCCTCTCCGTAATTTCTCCAAATATCCTTTGCAGCTCTGGGGCCGTAAAATCATGAAGGGAAGAGAGCCTATTTATGAGTTCTTCAAGAATCGGAAGCGCATCGGATGTAAGAAACTTCTTTCGAGCCACCTCTTCATACTTGATTTCATCGGTGAAGAAATATTGCGCAGAGTCAGCGAGCTCTAGGAGTGTCTTTGCCCTTTCTCGAAGTACACTTACGATCTTTATAAGCCTCTCATCGAAAGCAACCTGAAATCCCTTCTTTTGTAGGAACGGAATCAGAAGCCTCGCAATCTCCTCAGCCGGTTTGTTTCTTATATACCAACCGTTTAGCCATAAGAGTTTTTCAGGATTAAAAACGGCAGCAGATTTCCCCACATTCTCAAGCGTGAATTTCTCAATCAACTCTTCTTTTGAAAAGATCTCTTGATCCCCATAAGACCAGCCGAGACGGGCAAGATAGTTTACAACCGCCTCCGGAAGATAGCCCATCTCCCTATATGCAATGACCGAGGTAGCGCCGTGTCTCTTGCTTAGTCTTGCCTTATCAGAGCCAAGAATCATTGAGACATGAGCGAATTTGGGAATCCCTTGAGATAACGCCTCATATATGAGGATCTGTTTTGGGGTGTTTGCAATATGGTCGTCCCCGCGTATGACGTGGGTTATATCCATAGTGGCATCATCAATTACTACGGCAAAGTTATATGTCGGAAACCCATCTGTCTTTTGAATAACAAAATCGTCAATCTCTTTGGCATCAAAATGGATAATTCCCCTAATTAAATCATCAACCTCAATGGTCCCCACCTCAGGAGTCATAAGACGGATAGCAAAGGGCTTATCTAGGGGATTGGATTTCAGACTTCTGCATGTGCCCTCGTATCTGTAGATCCTTCCCTGTTTTTCCGCCTCTTTCCTTCTCCTATCAAGCTCATCTGGCGTGCAATAGCATCTGTATGCCTTTCCAGACTGAAGGAGCCTTTCGGCATATTCCTGGTAAATAGAGAGTCTATCGGACTGCCTGAACGGACCCTCATCCCAATTGAGTCCGAGCCATGTCATGCCATCTAATATCTCAGATACAGATTCTTCGGTAGAGCGGGCACGATCTGTGTCTTCAATTCGGAGAATAAATTTTCCGCCATAGTGCCTTGCAAAAAGCCAGTTAAAGATCGCAGTCCTTGCCCCGCCTATATGGAGCGCCCCCGTTGGGCTTGGAGCAAATCTCGTTCTCACACTCATGCGGGTTTAGGTTAAATTAGAGTTGAAGATGAGTCAAACTTTGCATTTAGTGTTATCATTCCAAACACATTCACCCTTCGGTTGCACTCAGGGCGTGCCTTATTCAGTGTAAACTCCGCGAAGGGTCTAGCACTCCGAGATTCTTCGCGGAGTTTACACTGAATAATAATGAATGTGCTCAGAGTGACAAATACCGGGAGCAACTCCAATACACCCATAAATGTCATTCTGAGGAGCGAAGCGACAAAGAAGCCAGAAGAGGTAGATCCTTCGCTACCGCTCAGGATGACAGACCCTATTATAATATCAGCTCTAGATGTCATTTCTAATCCTTTCTTCTACTTTTGACTGCGATTTTTCTACCTTCTCTTGATAATTATCCTTTCTGCTTATAGTATAAGTAATTGTTTAAAAGCTTATATAATCGAGGGAGGAAGCTTATGATACCCAACTGGCTTGAGAAGAGATATAAGATTCTGTGGGGATGAGCACCATGACAATGATTTCCGTTTTGAAGACGCCGCCAAGGTTCTTAAAGAGAAGATGCAGGATAGTGAAGATCAGATAAATGTTTTCCTCTCCGAGCTAAGAAAGCAGAAATTGTTAAAAGTGGAGTTTGATTCCGAGGATGCTAGAAAGAGGATATACCGGCTGGAAAACAGAGTGAAAATAATATCCGAGAGGTTATCAATAGATAAAAATCAATTAACAAGGAGCGACCTTGAATCGCTTCTAAAAGGGGCAGCCGATCTCATAAGGACAAGGGTTGATTACAGCTTCATACTCGTTCTCCTCTTCTATAAGAGAATAAGCGATAAGTGGGAAATGGAGTTTGAAGGGGCTTATAACGAAGCCCTTTCGGATGGGCTAAGTGACAAAGAGGCAAGAGAAGAAGCCAAGAATTCGATTTACCATGACTTCGACATTCCCGAAGGATTCCTGTGGAAAGAAATAAGAAAAGAGCCCGCAAGGTTGCCTGAAAACTTCTCAAAGGCGATGAAGACCCTCGCGGAGAGAAACCCGGAACTCAAGGACGTATTTGAAAATGTGGACTTTGTTCAATTCACCACAAATAGGGAAAACGCGGAGATATTAAGGCAGCTTGTTGAACTCTTCAGCGCCAAGCCTCTTAATCATGTATCCCCAGACATCCTTGGAGATGCCTACGAATGGATTTTGAGATATTTTGCCCCTCAGAAGGCTAAAGAGGGAGAGGTATACACCCCGCGAGAGGTTATAAAACTCATTGTTGAAATACTCAATCCAAAGCCCGGTGAAGGCGTTTATGACCCGGCGTGTGGCTCTGGAGGTATGCTCATAACCTCATACCAGCATGTTGAGAATGAACACGGAAAAGGCGAAGCGGATAGGCTCTTTCTCTTTGGACAAGAAGCCAATCATAAGACACTTGCCCTATCTAAAATGAATCTCTACATACATGATATAAGAAACGCTCAGCTTACACTTGGAGACACATTGCTTTATCCCAAGTTTAAAGAAGGTGAAAGAATAAAGAGATTCGATATCGTGATAGCCAATCCGCCGTGGAATCAAGACGGATACGATGAGGAAATCCTGAAGCGAGGGGAGTTCTGGAAGGAGAGATTTAAGTTCGGGTTTCCTCCCAAGCAGTCCGCAGACTGGGCATGGATAGAGCACATGCTGGCTTCTGCGTATGACAAGACGGGAAGGGTTGGAGTTGTAATAGACAACGGTTGCCTTTTTAGGGGAGGAAAGGAAAAGGTAATAAGAACAGGGGTAGTAAATTCCGATTTGATAGAATCCGTCATTCTCCTTCCCGAAAAGCTCTTCTATAACACAGGAGCGCCTGGGGCCGTGATAATCCTCAATAAAAACAAGCCGGAGGAAAGAAGAGGGAAAATACTATTCATAAACGCAAGTAGGGAATTCAAACAGCACCCTGAAGTAAGGAAACTCAACCAACTGGGAGATGAGAATATAGAGAAAATAGTTGAGGCTTATAGGGAATTCAAAGATTCAGATGGGTTTTCTAAGGCTGTTGATTTGGAAAAGATAAAAGAGAATGACTATAACCTGAATGTTACGCTTTATGTGTTTCCTGAGGAAGAAAGCGAAGAGATAAATGTTGAGGAAGAGTGGAAGGAAATCCGTGCATTGGAGGAGGAGCTTCAGGAGATTGAAAGAAGGATTGATGGGTATCTTAGGGAGCTAAAGGAAAGTAACGGCTTGTGAGTTAATTTTATTAATCAATGCTGTCATCCTGAGCAACAGCGAAGGATCTAGCGAAGCATCTCAAACTCCGGGATTCTTCGCCTTCGCTACGCTTCGGCTCAGAATGACACATAGCCAACTAAGGCAATTGTGCAAATGAACCGATATTATGTTTACATAATGACCAACCGTTCAAAGACATTATATACAGGTGTGACAAACGACCTAATGAGACGCGTCTATGAACATAAAAACAAAATGATTGATGGCTTCACTAAAAAATACAACATCACAAAGCTAGTATATTATGAGGAAACTGATGATGTCCAAGCCGCGATTGCAAGGGAGAAGCAAATCAAGGGATGGTTGCGAAGGAAAAAGATAGCTTTGATTGAATCCATAAATCCAGAATGGAAGGATTTGAGTGAAGGATGATTTTGATAAACGCAATGAACAAAGAGGTCGTTTTTGTCACCCTGAGCGTTAGCGAAGGGTCTCAGATTCTTCGCCTTCGGCTCAGAATGACATCTAGGACTGGTCTATAGTATCTGTCATCCTGAGCGACAGCGAAGGATCTAGTGAAATTAAATTGAACCCTAGATTCTTCACTTCGTTCAGAATGACAAAAGAGGCAAAAATAGGATGACGACACAACAAGAATTCAAGCAAACAGAAATAGGAAGGATACCGAAGGAGTGGGATGTGGTGAGGTTGGGAGAAATAGCAGAAGTAGTAAGTGGATTTGGATTTCCTATAAAGTATCAGGGAAACAAAGATGGAAAGTATCCTTTTATCAAAGTAAATGATCTAAATCTTGCTCCTAAATACATAAGCTACTCAGAGAATTTTATAGATGATACGATCTTAGAAACTTTGAAGGTTAAAATTTGTCCACCAAACACAATTATTTTTCCTAAAATTGGAATGTCCACATACCTAAATAAATTTAGGATTCTAAAAATTTGGGGAACTTTTGACAACAATGTTGCAGGACTAATTTCAAAAAATGAAATAGAACCAGAATTTTTGTTTTATTATCTTTTAGAGAAAATCGACCTTAAACGACTAGCTGGACAGACAGCGGCACCATCCATAAGGAAGAGTACATTGGAAGCTATTACTATTGCTCTCCCTCCACTTCCCGAACAGAAAAAAATTGCAGAGATTCTTTCTACTGTGGATAAAGCCATTGAGAAGGTTGATGAAGCCATAGAAAAGACCGAGAGGCTGAAGAAGGGCTTGATGCAGGAGCTATTGACTGGTAGACGGAATACGGTAGACGGTAGACAGGGGAGAAGAGAATTTAAACAAACGGATACGGATATAGGAAGGATACCGAAGGAGTGGGAGATTAAGGAATTAAAAGAAGTAGTTGATATTAATAAAGAATCAAGAGACCCTACAAGAGAATTTCCAGACAAACAATTCTTTTATATTGATATTGACTCTGTTGAAAATGGACGGGGAATTGTTAGAAATGCTAAAGCAATGGTTGGAAAAGAAGCTCCTTCAAGAGCAAGAAGATTGATTCATTATAACGATGTTATTATGTCTATGGTTCGTCCATATTTAAAAGCATTTGCGATTGTTCCTAGAGAGTATGATAACCAGATATGTTCAACAGGATTTGCTGTACTAACTTGCAAAGAAAAAATATTGCCTCTCTATTTACTGTATACTCTCTTCTCAAAACCTGTTATAGAACAATGTAATAAAATGATGGTAGGAGGACAGTATCCTGCCTTAAATAGCTCACAAGTAGAAAAGATAAAACTCCCCCTCCCTCCCCTTCCCGAACAGAAAAAAATCGCTGAGATTCTTTCTACGGTGGATAAGAGGTTGGAGTTGTTGAGGAAGAGGAAAGAGAAGCTTGAAAGGGTGAAGAAGGGGTTGATGGATGATTTGCTGAGTGGGAGAATAAGAGTGAAAGTAGGATAAAGGGATCAACTATGAATGATTTTAGAGAAAAATATCATAGACATTCTCTAAGGTTAAGGGATTACGACTATTCCAAATCGGGAGCGTATTTTATAACAATATGCACAAAGAATAAGGAGTGTTTATTAGGAGAAATTATAGATGACAACATATCTCTAATTAGATTGTCACCATTTGGGGAAGTCGTGAGGAAATTCTGGTTAGAAATACCAGAACATTTTCTAAATGTAGAATTGGACGAATTTGTTATAATGCCAAATCACATACACGGAATCATTATCATCAAGGATTCCGTAGGGGCAATTCATGAAAATGCGGGTAGCGGGTGGGGCATTTCAGCGAAGCTAATTGCCCCTACAATTACAACAATTCCGCCGAAAAATGTTGATTCCCAAAATCGTAGGTTGGTATAAAATGCATTCAGCAAAACATATAAACATAATTCGGAAAACGCCTGGTATGCCTGTATGGCAACGCAATTATTATGAACATATTATAAGAAATGAAGAATCCTTAAACCGTATAAGGGAATACATTGTTAACAACCCTATAAAATGGGAAACAGATAAAGAAAATCCAAACAATATTGAAAAAAGCGAGAAAGTAATACGGAATCCCTAAGAAAATTAACCTATAACAAGGGGTAAGATACACAACTAGAGATGAAGGAAATAGAAGAATTAGCCAAGAAGCTAAATCTTTCAAAGGAAGAGATGCTAAGAGAAAGTTTACGGCTCTTCCTGGAAAGAAAACTGAGAGAGATAAAGACGGAAATTTTTAAGATAAGAACAAAATACGGAGTTTCTTCGGTTGAAGAGTTTGAAGAGCGATACAAAAAAGGTGAGATTGAGGAGAAAGAAACATGGCAGGATTTACAGAGGCTCGACCATCTTGAGTTCAAAAAGGATGAATTGGAGAAAGCGTTAGGGACTCTTTGATGATAAAGGAGGAATGTCAAATCTGGGTGAGGATTATCCGTTTGTCATGCTGAACGAAGTGAAGCATCTCAGCATTAAATCCATAGATTCTTCGCTGCGCTCAGAATGACATAGTCAGTGTTCAGATAGATTCAATACAACATGGAAACCCTGAAGATTAATGAAAAACAAAAAGATTTAAACTGGGAATACGATGCAGAAGCAGATGTTCTCTATATCTCTGTTGGAGAGCCGAGAAATGCTGAAGGAATGGATATTGGAGAAGGCATAATTGCCAGGGTAGAACCGCAAACCATGGAAGTGGTTGGACTTACGATAATAGGACTTCGTCAGAGAATACTTAACGCTCTAGAAAAATAGGATTGATGAATTGGAGAAAGCATTGACCGATCCCTCCACTTTCTGAACAGAAAAAATCGCTGAGATTCTCAGCACGGTGGATAAGAGGCTGGAGTTGTTAAGGAAGAAAAAAGAGAAGCTGGAAAGGGTGAAAAAGGGATTGATGGATGATTTGCTGAGTGGGAAGAAGAGGGTAACAAATTTGATTTCAAGGGAGGTCTGAGATATGAAAGTAGAAGAGATAATTTTTATGGTTGAGGAAGACCCTGAGGGCGGATATAACGCCAAAGCCCTTGGACATTCTATATTCACAGAAGGTGAAACTTTAGAGGAACTCAGGGAAAACATTAAAGACGCTTTAAAGTGTCATTTTGATGAAAAAGGATATAAGCCAATAATTAAGAAATAGCAGGAGGATAAATTATGTCAACCCAAATAGCTTTTGAACTTCCTGAAGATGTTTTTTCCGCTGTGAAAGAAGACCCGGAAAGCTTTGCTAAAGAATTGAGATTAGCGGCTGCGGTGAAGTGGTATGAAATTGGTAAGATCTCTCAGGAGAGGGCTGCACAGATAGCTGGTCTTTCGAGACAAGAATTTATAGAAGCTCTCTACAGTTTTAAGGTAAGTCCTGTTCAGTACGAAAAGGAGGAAATAGAAAAGGAGCTTTCAGGTGAGTAGGGTCTGGGTATGCAATGCTTCTCCAATAATACTTTTATCAAAAGCGGAGTCTTTATTTCTACTGACTGAATTAGCCGACAAGGTGATAATTCCAAAAGGTGTAAAACAAGAATTATCAGTAAAGATTGATAAGAAAGTTAAAGACTTCCTCAATCACAGGAAAGTTGAAGTGGTAAATGTAAAGAAAGTTGATCCCAAAGTTGTAGAATGGGGATTGGGAAAAGGCGAATCGGAAGTTATTGCATTAGCACTCAAAAATCCAAACTATGAGGTTGTCCTAGATGATAAATTGGGACGAAAGTGTGCTAAGACTCTATCCCTAAAAGTAAGAGGTACAATCGGTATTGTTATTTTAGCCAAAAGGAAAGGAGTAATTACTGTGGCTCAACCTGTAATTCAAAAACTCATGGATGCTGGTATTTATTTTTCGGATAAATGGCTTTCCGAGATTTTATCTATGGTTGACGAAGATGGACATGAAATTTACTGAATCAAAACTTGTAGAAGACTATATTGTCAAAAAACTCGAAGAAATGGGATGGGGCTTTGTTTCACCCGATGACCTAGAAAGGGATAGCTATGAAGAGCCTTTGCTCATCCCGAATCTGGCAAGAGCAATTAAAAGGATAAATAGAGATACAGGAATCGGAGAGGAAGAGATAAAGCGAGTAGTAAGTGAGCTAAAGCTCACAGGCACGGGCATAGAAGGGGCTAAACGGATATTGAATTTCTATAAATTCGGCGTTCCTGTAAAGTTTGAAAAGGAAAGGGTTGTAAAATACGTACAGCTTTTTGATTTTGAATATATTGATAACAACGAGTTTATTGTTACAAGACAGGCTTACTACTATGGTAGAGACAAAATCAGAACCGACATTGTGCTCTATATAAACGGTATTCCTCTCGTAAACATAGAGTGTAAAAACCCGGTTAGCGTATCAGAAAGCTGGTATACGGCCTATAAGCAGATAAAGGACTATGAAGGCATAGTTCCTGAGCTTTATAAATATGTTCAGATAGGGGTTGCCGCCGAGAGCAAGGCGATGTACTTCCCGATTGCCTCCTGGCAGAAAGACGTAAGGGCTCACGAATGGCGCGATGAGGACAAGGATTCCATTAATTCCATAATTCAAATGCTCTCAAAGAACACTCTCCTCGATATTATTAAAAATTTCCTCTTTTCCAGAATAGAAAGAGGCGAGGCTACGAAGGTTATAACCAGATACATGCAATACAGGGCTGCAAACAGGATGGTAAATAGGGTTATCAGAAATCTCAAAGGAGAAGAAAATAAAAACAGAGGACTTATATGGCATTGGCAGGGAAGCGGAAAGACCTTAACCATGATATTTGCCGCAAATAAGCTCTACTATGCAAAAGAGCTTGAGAATCCCACAATATTTTTTATTGTTGACAGGATTGAGCTTGAGGAGCAATTATACAAGGAATTTTTCTCCTTAGACATTGTGCAGCCGGAAATGATTGACACTGTTAGTAAGCTTAAAGATATACTCAGTTATGACGATTACAGGGGCAAAAGAGGGGTATTTATAACCCTTATTCACAAGTTTAGACCCGAGGAACTCGAAGAGATACAAAAAGAAATCGAGGACATATCAAAACACAAAGAAACCATATCGAATAGAAGAAACGTCGTAGCCTTTATAGATGAAGGGCATAGAAGCCAATACGGGCTTCTTGGGGTTCAAAGGAAATCTATACTCAAGAAAGCCTTCTTCTTTGCCCTTACAGGCACGCCCATATCAAAAAGGGATAAAAGCACATACCGCGAATTCAGCTATCCTCCCAAAGAGCTTTATCTTGACAGGTATTTTATAACGGATTCCATAAGGGACGGATTCACATTAAAGATCGTTTATCAGCCGAGACTCGAGAAAGAGGTTCATCTAAAAAGGGATATGCTGGAGGCATTCCTCGAAACAGAACTCGAAGAGCTACCGGAGGAGATAAGAGAAAACATAGAAGATAGGCTGAAAAAGAGGCTAAATGCCATAAAGCTCGTTCTTGAGAATCCGAAAAGGATAAGGGTAATTGCCGAGGATATAGCCGGGCATTTCAAAGACAATATTGATGGCAAGTTTAAGGCCATAGTGGTGGCGGGAAGCAGAATAGGATGCACCGTTTATAAAGAGGAACTGGATAAACACCTGCCAAAAGAATACTCCGAGGTGGTGATGACATATAACGAAAGAGAAGATGATGAGAGGATTACAAGATCATTGAAAGAGGCGAGAATAGGATTTGGAGGAATGGAGATTGAGGAATTGAGAAAGAAAATAATAGAGTCATTTAGAGAGGATGAATTCCCTAAAATCCTGATAGTTACCGATATGCTCCTTACGGGTTTTGACGCCCCCATACTTCAGGTCATGTACCTCGATAAGCCGCTTAAAGAGCACAGGCTTCTTCAGGCCATAGCAAGAACAAACCGACCATTTAAGGATTTGAAAGAGGCGGGAATGGTAATTGACTATGTAGGAATCCTTAAGGAATTTAAGAAGGCCTTTGAGATGTATAGCGAAGAGGACATCAAAGGGGCGCTCACCGAT